>JAZGFF010000099.1:0-16512 GCA_036479095.1 Rhizobiaceae bacterium
CGGCTTTTGATGGCTTAGTGGATGAAGATAGCCATCTTCAATTGCTTACCCATGTGGCAGATCGTTTAGCGAAAACAGTGCGTTCAAGCGATGTACCGTCAAAACTTGATGGTTCACAATTTGTGATTCTTCAATCAGAAGTTACAACCGCAGATGATGCTGAAGCATTAGCGCGCCGTCTTGCTACCCTTTTAGCAATGCCTTACCAGGTTGGTGAACAAACCTTGATGCCGAGTTTCCATATGGGCATTGCGCTTCCATCAAATGAAGAAATTGGCGAAGAGCAACTGCTTGGCAATGCTCAGCAGGCGGCTAAGCAAGCCCGGGCAATGGGGCAAAAAAGATATGCTTTTTATATTGAAGAAAGAGCGGCTCTTTCTGCTTGATTTGGATATTTGCACATCTTCAATGAGTCCATGGAATTGGACTCATTGAGTATCCCCTTATGGGTAAAGTACACAAAAACATTATTTGTAACGAATGACACACTCGCCTAACTTAACAGATGAATGCGATAGGATTTATGGCAATGATTTGAAGTTGGGCTTGGGCAATGAAAGTATTATTAGTTACCGAAAGATCGAACACCACAGAATCAGTCCTGCGAGGGCTGCTGGATGCTGGCCATGATGTTGTTGAAGTCTGGTCGCAAATGCCGCCACAAAAAATGTATCTTCGTTCCTCGGTGCGCTATCTTACCAAGCGAGCAAGATGCCTTGGCACTCTTTTGGTAAAATACAAAATCACTTGCCGTCAAATTCCGTTAAAAAAAACGAACAACCTCAGCGCTTTGTTAAAAGATATAGAAAAGGTGGATATGCTTCTTTGCTATGGCTCGTCTATCATTTTTAAAAAAGAATTTATTGATCACTTCCAGGGCAAAGCCTTTAATTGCCACCCTTCATTACTACCCAAATACCGTGGCCCCCTCCCCGAGGCTAATATGCTTATGGATGGTAAGGGAGATGAATTTGGGGGATGCACGATACATCAGATCGTACCCGCTATCGATGCCGGTGATATAATTGCGCAACGGGTTGTCCCACGCTCAAAATATCGAAATTATTTAGCTTGGAATTTTGCCCATGGGGATGCATTTTATGAAATGGTGTTGGATGATCTAAGCGCATTCCTGCAAGGAAAGAAAAAGGCTGTCCCCCAAGACCACAGCAGGGCCAGCTACCATAAAATTAATGAAAGAGGTGCAAGTGTCAGCTCAAATTGGAGTTGGTTTAATGTCAAAGAATTCCTTGCTAACGGCTATGGTCTACGTCGTAAAACGACAGTCACAGTGATGGATGAAAATGGTGATAGTTCGATTATTCCCATCAACCCACAACCAGTACGGCTTGGTAAACCCAGTAACCAACCAGCAGTAATTCGTGCTGGATCGGTAGAGATGGATGTCTTAGATGCCAGAATATGGTTACAAAGAGAAACCAAATGGCAAAAGCTGAAAGGGAAAGTAGATCGGTATCGCACGCACTTTTTGGGGAGATAGCTTGACCGGAACTCCTTTAAACGCACCTGCCCCCATCAACCTCAAGAGCCACTCCAGTAATAAAATCTGCCTCATCTGAAACAAGATACAAGGCAGCGTTGGCAAGATCTCTTGGTTGGCTAAAACGCCCAAGGGGAATTACACTTTTAAATTTTTCACGAATTTCCGGAGTGTCTTCCCCCATAAAATCTGCCAACATTCCTGTTTCTCCAGCCACGGGGCAAAGGGTGTTGACCCGGATATTTTTGGGGGCCAATTCAACGGCCATACATTTGCAGGCATTAATCAACCAACCTTTCGAGGCGTTGTACCAAAGCAAGCCTGGCCTTGGGCGTAAACCTGCAGTCGAGGCGGTAGCTAAAATACTGCCACCGCCCTGCTTGTCCATGATCGGAACAATAGCGCGCACTGCATGATAAAGTGCTTTCATATTCACATCCGTGATCCGGTTGAAATCAGCTTCACTGACATCCAACAGGCTCATATTTTTATGGGTCACCCCAGCGTTTAAGACAAAAATATCCAAGCTTCCAAAGCGTTCCATTGCAGCCCTCGCCATCGACAAATTGTCTTGCCAAGACGCAACATCTACTTTCATGGCAAGGGCATTTTTGCCAATTTCATTGGCCACCCTTTTTGCAGCAGCTTCATCTATATCTGCAATCAGTACCTTTGCCCCTTCAAGGGCAAAGCGCTTTGCCATGCCCTCGCCAAACCCAGAGCCAGCACCTGTGATAATGGCGGTTTTTCCTTCAAGTCGCATCCGTTTAATCCTATGGCTTTGGGTTAATTTGGCTAAAGTAAATTGTCTTGATGAGGTAAAGCGATTTACAGATTCATTTCAACTGCTTAAATAAAGATACAAGCAAATACAGGAAATCAAATGACTCGAAAAATTATTCCTGTTAATCCATTTGATTACATTATTTTTGGGGGTACTGGAGACCTTGCGCAGCGCAAGTTGCTGCCGGCGCTTTATCATCGTGAGCGGGATGGCCAGTTGCCTGAAGATGCCCGTTTTATCGGCGTATCTCGTTCAGATCGCACACAACAGGCTTATCAAACATTTGCCAGAGAAGCCCTCGAAAAATACGTTCCAGACGAATTGCGCGATGAGCAAAGCATGGCGCGATTTTTGTCACGGCTGGATTATCAAAAGATCGATGTATTGGGTGATGATGGCTGGCCTGAATTGGGCAAATGGGTCGGGCAACAAAAAAATCCACGCATCCGTGCTTATTATTTGGCTGTTGGCCCTTCCCTATTTGGAGCGATTGCTGAACGGCTAAAGAAATTCGACCTCATCGATGATCAGTCTCGTTTAGTCATTGAAAAACCATTAGGTCACGACCTTCGATCCGCACAAAATTTGAACGAGGAAGTTGGCCGGTATTTCCGCGAAGATCAGATTTTTCGGATTGATCATTACCTTGGCAAAGAAACCGTTCAAAACCTCTTGGCCTTACGATTTGCTAATACGATGTTTGAACCGCTTTGGAATTCATCCCACATTGACCATGTGCAAATTACGGTGGCTGAAACCGTAGGTGTTGGTGATCGAGCAGCCTACTACAACCGCTCTGGCGCGATGCGTGATATGGTGCAAAATCATCTTATGCAATTGCTCTGTCTAGTCGCTATGGAGCCGCCAGCAACGGGTGAAGCAGATTCCATACGCGATGAGAAATTAAAGGTCTTACGCTCCCTATCCCCCATCAATGCCCAAAATTGTAATGCCAATACGGTGCGAGCTCAATATAAAGCTGGCGCTGGACCAGAGGGCAAAGTTGATGGCTACATTGAAGAACTTAAAGAAGAGAGTGATACAGCAACTTTTGTGGCATTAAAGGTTGGAATTGAGAATTGGCGCTGGGCTGGAGTACCGTTTTATTTGCGAACCGGCAAAAGAATGGCAATGCGGATGTCTGAAATTGTAATCCAATTCAAACCTGTGCCCCATTCCATATTTGGGGAGGATGCGGGGGCGCCGATTGCGAATAAATTGGTGCTACGGCTGCAGCCTGATGAATCAGTTCGCCAATGGATCATGATTAAGGACCCCGGCCCGGGGGGCATGCGTCTGAAACATTTGCCCCTCGATATGAGTTTTGCAGAAACGTTTGCCGGGCGCAGTCCTGATGCCTATGAACGACTTTTGCTTGATGTCATACGGGGTAATCAAACCCTGTTTATGCGCGGCGATGAAGTTGAAGCGGCATGGCGTTGGATTGATCCGATTTTTAATGCTTGGCAAGATACGGGCCAACAGGTTCGTAATTATACCGCCGGAACTTGGGGGCCGAGCCAATCAATAGCACTCATTGAACGGGATGCTCGAACTTGGAATGACGGAGACGAGTGATGGCAGAGATTGAGTTTCATGAATTTAACAGCCGTGAAGAATTAGCAAAAGCCCTAGCAAAAACAATTGCGGGAAAGTTGATCCCCGATATTGAAATTGGGCAATTTGCCTCCCTTGCTCTTTCGGGTGGTTCCACCCCAAAACTGTTCTTGAATCAGCTGGGGCCAATGCTAGGCGAGATGAGTGAAATGATCTATTTCGCCCTTGTCGATGAGCGGTTTGTGCCGATTCACGATCCGCGCAGTAATGAGGGGATGATAAAAAAAGAACTTGGATTGGATAATCATCCAAGCTCTGAGTTTCTTTCCCTTTATGCAAAAAATTCAAAACCAGAAGAAGTGGCCAAACGTGCTGAAGCGCGATTGTTAGACGATGATGAACTGCCCTTTGATGTGCTGGTTTTAGGGATGGGTGTGGATGGCCATACCGCTTCATTTTTTCCAGGGGCGACAAATTTGACGAAAGCTTGCGATCCCAACGCTGAGGTTTTGTTTCAAGCGATTACAGAGCCAACCTCAAATGAACCAAGGATAACGATGACCCTTCCGGTTATTGCTTCTGCCAAATATTTGGTGCTTCATATCGAAGGATCAGAAAAACGCGAAGTGTTTGAAAAAGCTATGGCGGATGGTGATGCAGATGAACTACCCATCCGCCATGTCCTTCGCCATCACGATGCCAAGTTGCAGGTTTACTGGGCACCATAAAACCAATTGGAGGTTTAAATAAAACCCAATGACCATCACTCCTATTGAAGTTGTAACAAACCGCATCATTGAACGCTCTAAAAGCTTGCGCGAAAACTATTTAGAACGATTGAATAATGCGCGTGATGAGGGACCTTATCGAACAAGCCTGACCTGCGGGAATTTAGCCCATGGATTTGCTGCCTGTGGGGTTGCCGACAAAAATGCTTTGGCGGGAAATCAGGCGCTCAACTTGGCGATCGTCACTTCCTATAATGATATGCTTTCCGCCCACCAACCCTTTGGTGCGTTT
This sequence comes from Rhizobiaceae bacterium, assembly GCA_036479095.1. Taxonomy (GTDB): domain Bacteria; phylum Pseudomonadota; class Alphaproteobacteria; order Rhizobiales; family Rhizobiaceae; genus Pseudahrensia. The sequence continues at coordinate 4,863 of JAZGFF010000099.1, forward strand.
CCGGATATCATCAAACAGGCTGCATCTGAAGCTGGTGGCGTGGCACAGATTGCCTCCGGTGCACCGGCCATGTGTGATGGGGTTACCCAGGGGCAAAAGGGAATGGAGCTTTCCCTATTTTCACGGGACGTAATCGCGATGTCTACCGCCATTGGCCTTTCCCATAATATGTTTGATGGTGGGGTATATTTGGGAGTTTGCGATAAAATTGTGCCCGGCTTGCTGATCGGCGCATTGAGTTTTGGCCACCTACCAGCAGTTTTTATACCAGCAGGCCCGATGCCATCTGGCCTTCCCAATGATGAGAAAGTGCGGATACGGCAGCTCTATGCGGAAGGAAAAATTGACCGCGATGCGTTATTGAAAGCCGAAAGCGCTTCCTATCATTCTCCTGGTACTTGCACCTTTTACGGCACGGCAAATTCTAACCAAATGTTGATGGAGTTTATGGGGCTCCACTTAGCTGGCTCAAGCTTCATCAATCCAGATACTAGCCTTCGTACTGCTTTGACAAAAGCAGCCACAAAGAGGGCGTTAGAAATCACGGCAATGGGGAATGAATATACCCCCGTTGGTGAAGTGATTAGCGAAAAAACAATCGTCAATGGGGTCATTGGCCTTCACACCACTGGGGGCTCCACTAACCATGTGCTTCATTTGGTGGCTATCGCCAAAGCTGCTGGAATAATTCTTACCCTCGAAGACCTTTCCGACCTTGCCAAATGCACGCCGTTACTGGCGAGAGTTTATCCCAATGGAATGGCTGATGTGAACCATTTTCATGCGGCAGGTGGGCTGCCCTATTTGATTGGGGAATTGTTGCGCGAGGGGCATTTGCACGAGGACGTAAAAACCATTTCAGGGTCTGGATTACACCACCAAGCCCGTGAGCCAAAGTTCAAAGGCGATCAGCTTGTTTGGGAAGAGGCGCCGAAGGTTGCCGGCAATGACAAAATCTTGGGCACCATCAAGAAGCCGTTTTCAGAAAATGGCGGCCTTACCATGTTAGATGGAAATATTGGTCGAGCGGTTATCAAAACATCAGCGGTTAAACAACAGCACCATATTGTTGAAGCTCCGGTGAGGGTATTTGAAACTCCCCATGGTATCCATGAGGCTTTTGAAGCTGGGGAGTTGAATATGGATGTGATTGCCGTTTGCCGCTTTCAAGGCCCGCGCGCTAATGGCATGCCAGAGCTTCATAAACTGACACCACCCCTTGGGGTGTTGCAAGACCGTGGCTTTAAAGTTGCCCTGATCACCGATGGGCGTATGTCTGGAGCATCGGGCAAAGTGCCCGCCGCAATCCACGTTACCCCTGAGGCGTTAGATGGGGGCGGCATTGCAAAACTTCGCGATGGAGATTTGGTACGGTTGGATGCAACAAAGGGCAGTCTGCAAATCTTGATCAGCGAGAAAGAATGGGCGGCGCGCAAACCAAAAAAAGCAGATATGAGTCACAATGAATTTGGCATGGGGGTCGAATTATTTCGCTCTTTTCGCCAAAATGTAAGCTCCGCAGAAACTGGCGCTAGTATTCTTTAGTCGTTGTGCCATTTTTCTAGGATCAAGTTAACATCAACAACCTTTAAATCAGTCTTTAAAGCTTTTGGTGTTTCCCCATCAAAACGTGGAGCAGGAGCTGGCTGGACTACACCGTCGATGGTTTGAAATATTTTCCGGTGCTTGTTATGGGGGTGATCAGGCGCTTCCTCCATTGTGAGAACTGGGGCAAAGCAAGCATCGCTTCCCTCAAAAATTTTTGTCCAATACGCACGAGGCTGAGTATATATTTTTTCGGCGATCAATGCTTTGATTTGAGGCCAATAACTTCGCTTCATTCGATGCTGCAACACATCACCTTGTAAATCCAGTAGGGCAATCAACTCTTGCCAGAAAGGTTCCTCAATAGCACCGAGAGCGATCCATTTTTGATCTGCCGTTTTAAACGTGTCGTAAAAAGCTGCGCCTCCATCGAGAAGATTATCGCCGCGCCCTCCATCCCATACCCCTTGTGCGCGCAAAGCATAAGGCATCATCATCAGCAATGCGGAGCCATCAACCATAGCGGCATCTATGACAGTTCCACGACCAGACAACTTGGCTTGTAACAGGGCGGCTGAGATACCAAAGGCCATTACCATGCCTCCGCCACCGAAATCTCCGATCAAATTCAACGGTGCGACAGGGCCTGATTGTTTCGTGCCAATAGCGTCCAAAGCACCTGAAATTGCTATATAGTTGATGTCGTGGCCAGCCCTTTGTGCAAGTGGCCCATCCTGACCCCAACCAGTCATCCGTCCGTATACAAGCGCAGGGTTAAGCGCATGACAAATCTTGGGGCTCAACCCCAAGCGCTCCATAACCCCGGGGCGAAAACCCTCGATCAAGACATCGGCTTTTTCGATCAGTGCTAAGGTCTTTGCCACGTCTTCTTGGTTTTTTAGATCAAGCTCGACCTTGCTCCTGCCACGCAGCATTGGATCTTTGTCACTCAAGGCCACGCCTACAGGACGGCCACCTGGTTTTTCGATCCTAAGCACCTCGGCTCCATGATCAGCCAACATCATTGCTGCAAAAGGGCCAGGGCCAATGGAAGCAATCTCTACTACGCGTATCCCATCTAAGGGTTTAGACATTGATACGTCTTTCTTCTGAAGGTGAAAAACCCATATGTGTTCGGTAACTTTGGGCGAAATAAGAGTGGGAGGTGAACCCCGTGGAAAGAGCCACATCGAGAATAGAAGCATTGGTATGGCGTAATAGTTCGCGGGCGCGCTCCAAGCGGACTGACATATAGTAACGCCCCGGAGTACAGCTTAGGTGGCGAAGAAACAGTCTTTCAATCTGTCGTAAGGAAAGTCCGACGCGGCGGGCGATCTCTAAAGCAGTTAAGGGATCCTCGAGATGTTCGGACATTAGCTCGACAGCTTTTTGTAGCTTTTCAGATTTTCCGGCCAAATCTCGTTCGAGTCCAACTCTTTGCCGATCTTGCTTGGTGCGAATTCGCTCATGTTGGATTTGATTTGCGATCTCATTAGTTAGGGCGGCGCCAAAATCTTCTTTGATAAAGTGCAGCATCAAATCGATTGAGGTTGTACCGCCCGCTGAGGTGTATCGATTGCGATCAACTTCAAATACGTGCCCAGTACAATTTACTTCTGGGAAGGTTTCTTGAAAGGACGCACGGTTCTCCCAATGGATTGTGCAGTCATGCCCATTCAATAGGCCAGCCTGCGCAAGGATATGGCTACCGATGGATATTCCGCCTAAGGCTCCGCCTTTACGTGAGCGCTCCCGTAACTTTGCCAACATATGGGATTGTCCCTCAACTACGACATGATAACCGGCACAGACGAAAAGCACATCGCACTTTTGCATGTCGTCAATGGAAGCATCGACGTTGATCTCCATACCATTTGATGCCCTTACTGGTTGGCCATCAATTGAAACCAAACTCCATTGGTAATAATTTGAACCGGCCATGCGATTAGCTGATCTTAAGGGATCCATGGCGGCGGATAAACATAGCATGGGAAATTGATCGACGACTAAAAATGCAAAATGCCGATGCTCTTCTTCCTGTTCCATTATTATCCCAAATTTAATCCCATGAGGTAAGATTAGTCTCAATCGATTTATTGCGAAAGTGCAAGCAAAATTTTTCAAAATTGCTTAAGCTGTTGGTATTGAAGTTTTCCCTTTTTCGCGTACCCATCAGCAAGCCATCACTTACCAATAGCAATGAACCAAATGCACCCCATTCTCTACTCATTTCGACGCTGCCCTTATGCAATGCGTGCACGGCTAGCAATTGCTTCCAGCGGAATTGAAGTTGAGTTGCGAGAAATTCTCTTACGCGATAAAGCGCCGCAACTATTACAGGCCTCCCCCAAAGCCACTGTGCCAGTGCTGGTACAGAATAATGAAAATATATTAGATGAAAGTCTCGATATTATGGATTGGGCGTTGGCAATATCTGATCCTGAAAGATGGATGCAGCCAGAACAGGGAACAACCGCTGAAATGCGGGCGCTAATTTTGCGTTGTGATGAAGAGTTTAAACCCCGTCTTGATCACTATAAATATGCCAGCCGCTATGATGACGTGGACGGCACAAAAGAACGTGATTTAGCGAGCGAGTATTTGTGGGAGCTTGATAAGCAATTGCAGGGGCAAGACTACCTTTTTGGTTCCCGTATCTCCTTTGCTGATATGGCAATCGTCACATTTGTTCGCCAATATGCCAATGTGGATCGTGCATGGTTTGACGGGCAGGAATGGAAGAATCTCAACCGCTGGCTTGTGGAATTCTTAGAAAGCGAGCGGTTTCTCTCCATCATGGAAAAATACAAAAAATGGGAAGATGGCGATGAGGTGGTTTTGTTTGGTAGCCCTAAATAATTCCGCCGCCAAGGATTTCTCGTAACAGTTTCTGCCTGATCGCTTTGCTGAAATCTGCGTAAGTATTGGCTATTTGAACAAATGCTCCCTTACCGCCAATAACTCTTTGCTCAAAATAAAAATTCAAATAGCTGACTTCATTCAGTATGCTCAAGCCATTGATGGTTATGCCATTTGCAACAATTGCATCGCGAGCATTTCTAACACGCCCGCCTCCATTATTTTCCCCATCTGAAGCAATATCAACAACCATTCGTTGGCTCTGATTGGGTGCACTCAACAACATGGCGCCCGCTTTTTTCAACATTGCGGTCATTGATGTGCTCCCTTCGGAAATGCGGCGCGGCTGTGATTTTATTGCAATTGCTAATTTGTAGGCATCAACCTTGCTGGCCACAACTGTCCAAGGCACTGTCACTACCTGATTAGCTTCACCCGCCCATTGAACAACAGTTATGGCAATTTTCCCGTGTGTTCCTTGGGTAATCGCTTCAATAATTTGCTGGTCGGTAAAAGCTTTGGCAGTACCATGTACTTGCAAATCGAACTCTTCGTGATCAACACTGTAAGAGCAGTCTATCGCGAGAACAATATTCAAATCGACGCGCTGTTGCGCAATTACTGCATAGCTAGAGAGAAGTAAAATTCCGAAGGATACGATAGATAGAGATGAAATTTTCAACGCCAAATGCATATTTTGTCCTCTCATTATTTCACTTCACTTACCCCGGCGATAGGCCCCGCAGACGTTCAGAGCGTCTTCTCAAAAGCTCCACCATCGTCAACAATAGAACCGACATGATCACGAGAATGGTCGCCACTGACAAAATCGTTGGGCTGATTTGTTCGCGTAAGCCAGAGAACATTTGGCGTGGGATGGTGCGCTGATCGACGTCCGCTAAAAAGATCACCGCCACCACTTCATCAAGAGATGTGATGAAAGCAAATAGAGCACCTGAAATCATGCCAGGGGTAATCAAGGGCATGATCACCTTTGTAAATGTCGTCCATCCATTCGCCCCAAGCCCTTGGCTGGCGCGGATTAATGATTGGTCAAAGCCTGAAAGGGTTGCTGTCACGGTGATGATGACAAACGGCACACCCAGGGTTGCGTGGGCAAGGATGATACCGATATTCGTATTCACCAAACCATCAGGGAAGAAGGGGAAAAAGTTTTTTGTTGAATAGAAAAAGAACATGCCCGTTGCGGTGATAACCAAGGGCACGATCATCGGTGAGATCAATAGGCTAGTGATAGCCGCGCGGAAGGGCATCTCTGAGCGAGAAAGACCGAGCGCTGCTAGTGTCCCTATCGCCGTTGCCAGCAATGCAGAGACCAGCGCAAAGAAAAATGAGTTACGCATGGCCCGTATCCACGTAGCGTTGTTCCACATATCGCTCCACCAGTTTTCAACTCCCTTAGGATCGGTCATACCGAAATGTAAAATGTCGGTATACCAGCGTGTTGAATAAGCCTTAGCATCAAGCGCCATCATGCCTTCGGTGAAGGAAAAATAGGGCTCGGCATTAAACGAGAGCGGAATGATGATCAGGATCGGCAAAATCAAGAAAATGAAGATCATCGTGCAGACCGCTAGAAAGGCATATTTGCCAAATTTTTGCAGGGTCGTTGTGTAGGGTGGCATGTCGTTCATGGCGAAATAGGGAACGCCAAAGAGAACCAAAAACCCAAAGGTGCCTGCAAAAGAACGAGTCAGCAGCAAGAACAACAGAGTTGCTCCTACAAGAATAAGAAAGCCGGGACTTTTCATTTTGTCTAACATAATGCCTTACCCGAACTTCAGATTGTCGACGCCGACAAGCTTGTTGTAGAGCCAATAAAATACCAAAACGACCACCAAAAGGATTGTCCCCAAGGCCGCCCCGAGCGACCAATTGAGAGAACTTTTGATGTGCTCAGCAATCAAATTTGAGATCAAGACACCATCATTCCCACCGACTAAGTCTGGGGTGATGTAATATCCAATTGCCAAAATGAAAACCAGCAATGTACCAGCAGCTATTCCCGGAATTGTTTGGGGGAAGTAAATGCGGGCAAAGGCGTAGCTGCCAGAAGCCCCCATGGAACGGGCAGCACGCATATAGCTGGGCGGAATAGTTTTCATGACTGAATAGAGTGGTAAGATCATAAAGGGCAGCAAAATATGCACCATAGCAATCACCGTACCGGTCATGTTGTAGATCATTTGAATGCGGTTTTCATCGGTGATGATACCGAGATAAACGAGGACGTTGTTGATCACCCCTTGTTTTTGCAGCATGGCGATCCACGCACTTGTTCGCACCAGCAGCGATGTCCAAAAAGGCAGCAGAACCAAAATCATCAAAATATTGGATGTCGCTAAGGGCAATGTCGAAAGCAGATAAGCAACAGGATATGCAATGATGAAACATAGCGCCGTAATAAGAGCCGAGACCCAAATTGTTCTCCCAAGCACCTTCAAATAAATTCTATATAACTCATCAACTCTTACAATCGATCCAGCCTCATCAAATTTACGATCTGTGGCGGCCAGATAGAAGGACACAGTGTAGTCCTTGGAGGCCCGCTTTAGCGTTTTCCAAAGGGCAGGATTTTCCCATTTTTTGTCGATGGCGAGAAGGGCTTCTTTATAAGGCCCTTCCGTAATTTTCTTTGCCTTACGGGCGGTTTTTTTAATCAAGCTTGTGGAACCGGGCAATTCATAGTTTACGCGAATAGCCAAATTACCGACGGTTTTTCCAACCTCACGGCTTTTCTTTGCAACCGCCAAATCTTTGACAAAGATTTCAAAAATGGATTCTGAGGGCAGCCCCTCCCCGTCCCAATCCTGAATTGCCTTAGAAAAATTAGGCATCACATTTGAGCCTGTGGGATTATGGAATGATTGGTACAGCATTTGACCAATTGGCAAAACGAATGAAATCAGCAGGAACAGAACAAGTGGCAGGGTTAAAAGGAAAGCCTTTATCTTCATGCGGCGAGTTGTTCGAGCAAGTTTTTGTTTTAAGGGTGTGCCATCGGCGGCCACCAGCGGGGCAGAATTCATAGCATCACTCACGGTCGTGTCGGTCATTATTGAGTGCGCCTTGCCTTAAAATATTTGGAGTTTGTATTAAGAAAAAAGGCGCGGGAAGTTTCCCGCGCCTCTTCATTATTTTGACTTACTTCGCCAACCAAGCGTTGAAACGCTCGCCGAGCTGGTCTGCATTATCTGCCCAGAACTCAAAGTTAGACTGAACCGCATTGGTCAAGTTCTTTGGGTTAGTCGGCATGTGCTGCGCCATTTGGATGTCTTTGCCGGCATATTTACCAACAAGAGCACCAGATGATTTACGCGCAGGGCCATAAGAAATGTAAGACGCTTGTGCAGCCAACTGCTCTGTTGCAGTTGAGAACTTCAAGAAATCCATGGCCGTGGCTTTGTTCTCTGCGCCTTTTGGAATTACCCAAAGGTCCAAGTCCCAAATTTGACCGTCCCATACGATTTCAAATGGCTTACCCTCGCCTGCAACGGCATTAAAGATACGGCCATTATAAGCGGTGGTCATTGTTACTTCACCATCAGCAAGAAGCTGTGGAGGCTGAGCGCCGGCTTTCCACCAAACAACGTCACCTTTGATGGTGTCGAGTTTTGCGAATGCACGATCAACACCTGCTGGTGTACCAAGCACTTTATATACGTCAGCAGCAGGAACGCCGTCAGCGATCAAAGCAAATTCAAGATTCACTTTAGCGCCTTTACGAAGGCCACGCTTGCCTGGGAATTTTTTCAGGTCGAAAAAATCAGCCATTGTTGTTGGGCCGTTTGCGATCTTAGATTTATCGTAGGCAAAGATGGTTGACCAGACGATGTTTGCAACAGCGCAATCGTACAATGTACCTGGCAAGAAGTCGTCTTTTGCAGCAGTGCCATCAGCACCAGCTGGCAAAGTTGAAGCGTCGATTGTTTCCAAAAGGCCTTCATCGCAAGCACGGATAGCGTCGGACAATTCAACATCAACGATGTCCCATGTGACGTTGCCAGCAGTTACTTGTGCTTTGATTTCGGCAATACCACCGGAATAGTCTTCTGACTTAATTTTCACGCCAGTTTTGGCCATGAATGGCTTGTGATAGGCTTCTACTTGAGACTTGGTGTAAGCACCGCCCCAAGAGACAACAGTTAGTGATTTAGCGTGGCCGTCAGCAAAAGCTGAAGTTGCGCCAAAAGCAATCGCAGCGCTGATCGCGGTGGATGCTAGAAGGTTAGTGAGTTTCATTTGGTAGTCTCCCTTTAGATGATCTGATGCTGCCATCGGATCTGTTTGCGGAACGATCAATCGCCCTGCATTATTGGTCGATTGGTTTTAAGTGAGTGGATCGAGGGCTCTACAGTCCTCGGCCTTCCAACCAACTTTAACCTTCGCCCCCTGGCGCAATGGCTTGTTACCAGCGCTATTGGGCATTTTAACGATGAAATCTGTATTGCCCGCGACATTCATGCGGGTACGGATATGATCGCCAAGATAGATGGGTTCTAAAATTTCGCCCGTAAGAATGTTGGGCATCGAACCCGCCTTTGAGCCTATTTCAACCCTTTCTGGGCGTAAAGACAAGGTTGTGCGTGTACCGACACCGCCAACATTGACCGCTTTGGCTGTCACAGTGCCGCCCCCATCAAGATCAACCGTAGCAATTCCTTTGGCGAGTTTCGTGACTTTACCATGCAGTTTATTGTTCTCGCCGATGAATTGGGCAACAAAAGAATTGTCTGGATGCTCGTATAAATCTTCTGGGGTTGATAGCTGTTGGATGACGCCATCTTCAAAGACCGCGACCCGATCAGACATGGTCAAAGCTTCCGATTGGTCATGGGTCACATAAACTACGGTAACGCCAAGATTCTCGTGAATGTGCTTTATCTCATACTGCATTTGCTCGCGTAACTGCTTATCGAGCGCCCCCAATGGTTCGTCCATAAGAATTAGTTTTGGATCGAAAACCAAGGCACGAGCAACCGCAACACGTTGTTGCTGTCCGCCAGATAATTGTGCCGGGCGGCGACCACCCATTTGTGGCAACTCTACCATTTCTAGGGCGCGTTGAACTTTCTCTTCTATCTCCGCCTTACCCATTTTGCGAACAATTAACGGAAACGCCAGGTTCTCAGCGACCGTCATGTGGGGGAACAGGGCGTAGTTTTGGAACACCATGCCAATGCCACGTTTGTTCGGGGCAACATTATTGATGCTTTGGCCACCCAGATAAATATCGCCATGGGTTGCTGGTTCAAAACCAGCCAGCATCATCAACGTGGTGGTTTTACCGGAGCCGGATGGGCCGAGCATGGTGAGAAACTCACCTTCGGGAATATCGAGGTTCAGATCTTTAACAACCAGTATCTCGCCATCATAACTTTTTTGAACTTTGTCAAAGCGAACGAAAGCATCGCTCGTTGAACTGGTATTTTGCTTTGCGGCTAAACTCAAACCGTGTTCTCCCCTTTTTCCGTGATGCTTTGCACATCTTTGTTACGGAAATAACTCAGGGGACAATTTGGAACGGTTCTGGCTTAAGGTCAACCGCAAGACCACATCAATCTGTAGAAAGGTTGTCTAAGTTTTTTCGCGCTCGTGGAAGATAAAGCCAAGAAAATTGAGCAATATCTGTGCCGCAAGAATTCCGGTTGTACCTGTTGGGTCATAATCAGGGGCAACTTCAACTAGATCAATACCAACAATTGTGTTGCGCTTACTGATTGCTTGCAGGAACTCCAACACTTCATAGTACAAAAACCCGCCGTGGCTTGGAGTTCCTGTTCCCGGCGCTATCGAGGGGTCGAAGCCGTCGATATCAATCGTCACATACACCCGCGCACCTTTTGGCACACGCTCGGCCATGGCTAGTGCACCGAGCTTGCGAAACTGACGCACGGATTGAATATCGGAACCCATGGAACGGGCATCGGCATAACCTTCTTTTGCCGTGGAAGAGACGTTGCGGATGCCGAATTGCGAAAGGCCAGTTACATACTCTTTATCTGCGGCGCGACGCATCGGGTTACCATGACCGTTACGAACGCCGTGGCGTTCATCAACAAAATCGAGGTGGGCATCGATTTGCACCAGATGGAAAGGCTCTTCTTGGCTGAAGGCGTTGATACACGGTATGTTGACCGAGTGGTCCCCTCCAAGCACAACTGGCAAGGCACCTGCGGCTAATATTTTCCGCACCCCATGCTCAATATTGGCATGGCTTCGCTCTGTATCGGTGTGAATGATATCCGCGTCCCCCATATCGACAATATCAACGGAGCCAGGAAGGTAGCTCACATCATCTTCGTGGTCGTAGGCTCCCGCATGGCCGAATGAAAAAAGTGTCGAGGCTTCGCGGATCGCACGGGGGCCGAAACGAGCACCGGCGCGATATTGGGTTCCTGCATCAAAAGGTGCGCCAAGAATTGCGCAATCAGCTTTAAGACGATCCCAATCCGTACAAATTGGTTTTTTACCAAAGCTCGCAATTCCGACAAAGGGTAAGTTTAATCGCCCATCTTCGTATCCATGATCGCTCATTTCTCCACCTCATTTTTCAATGACTTGCAATATACCCACTCTCCCCGCTACGCTTCGCACGGATCAAAAGCAAGGCCAGTTAATTTTGGGGACAATCATGCGCACCATACAAATGTTATTTATATTCCTGTTTGCAATCACCATCCAGCAGGTCAGCGCAGCCGATTGGGGCACCTATTCTAATCCGCGTTACGGGTTTCAAGTAGACTATCCTTTGGACATTTTCGACACAACAAAACAAGCAGATAATGGAGACGGGGTGATTATGGAAACCTTCGATGGTGCCATCGAATTTCGCGCCTATGGTTTCATGAATGGTGATGAGCTGCCGCTAAAACAGGTGCAAAAAATTATCCTCGAAGATAGCGATGGGCGGGATGTAACTTACAAACGCAACAAGGGGAACTGGATCGTCATCTCTGGTTATGAAATGGAAGAAGGCCGGAGAATGATTTTTTACCAAAGGCTGGCGGCCAGTGCCGATTTGAAAAAATTCTCGGCATTTGAATTCATCTACCCCGAAAGCGACCGCGCCATTTATGATCCCATGCTAAAACATTTAAGCCTGAGTTTAACCGCGCCGAAGTAAGAATTTTGCAAGACAAAGAATTTTCAACAAACTTATCCCCGCTGCAAAAACCTCCCGTATATTATGCCCACCTGATGGAACGGGGACGTGGCCGATCAC
>JAZGFF010000100.1:0-10512 GCA_036479095.1 Rhizobiaceae bacterium
CCACAATAAGTAGGTGTGGCAGATTGCCAGTACGATGGAATGGCCGATTGCCAGTAAGAAAGAACGTCGAGAAATTGACCATGCCCCATAGTTGAGCACGAAATAAGTTCTTGGCAAGTCGTTTTTACTTAATCAGCAAAAATATCAGGCAACTCAATGGGATGATGAGAGCGCTCTAACCACATTTTTCTAGCAGCAGCTCTTCTTTCACCTAGATCATCAACTGGCAAACGCAACGAACGTATGAGATTACGGATTTCCTGCCGAGCCGATAAGTGAGACACGGTGGGTTTCCCCTCCAGCTCCATGCCCTGCAATTCATCTAAGGCCGTTAGACCCATTGGGAAGTATTCTCTGAAAATCACGCGTTCACTAATACCATCAGCAACGCGGAATCCCATCCGCAACGACATCTCTTTGATACAACCAAGTAAATTCTGTTGGTTTCTTGATACAATGGGTGACAATCGGTTACGAACGACAATCCAATCAAGCAACCCATCGTCAACCGCTCTACGTTGGCGCCGCGCTTCTCGCACCATCACAGCATAATGGCTGATATCGAGTATCTCGTGGGTGATCGGATCAACCCGCCCCAACACGTCAAAGTCGACAAAGGAATCATTCATTGGAGTGATCAATGTGTCGGCCATTGAGTGGGCTAGACGCATCAGATAATTATCAGAACCAGGCGTATCGATCACAACAAAATCATGGGTATGCTCGACTTCGGCCACCGCACTAACAAACGAAGAGAAATCTTCGCTTTGGGCTTCGACACGACTGTCAAAACGAGCGGTATCAAAACGGAAATGGTTTGGTATTTCAAGGCTGTAGCCATACATTTGCGACCATTCATGACGATTTTGAATGTAACGGGTTAGAGATTTTTGACGAGCATCAAGATCGATGGTTGCAACCTTGAACCCCTGTTTCAACAGGGCAACAACAATGTGCATTGTGGTGGTTGTTTTACCAGAGCCACCTTTTTCATTACCCACCACGATTACATGGGCATTTTTCTTAGTTCTAGCCTCATGATACGGCTTGAACTCTGCGTGATTACCCATTTACTCGCTCCTCAAGACCATTTTGGCCGCATCCCCTGCCTTACATCTCTATTTAAGCACAACTAGGCATTGGAAGCGATGGAACGATGCAATTCATGACATTTAGAGTTAATTAGAGCAGACCAAGGGTTGCCAGTTCTACACGCAATTGCGGTGGTAAAGCTGCCTCTTCCTTTTGTAAATCTCTCGGCGCTTCTTCCCCGATGAGGTATCGCCAGCCTTGAAAGGCTCGTTTTGGTTGCCATTGGGTGGCTATAACATCATTAGCAAGAACCAATTTACAACGACGGATACCTTCTTTGTCGGTAATTCGTATGATGTCAGTAAATTGCTGACGAGCTTGTATTTGACCTTTGATCACCCAATAAAGTGAACCGCCATCGAGCAATTCATCTGCCCGTTTCGGCATCATCCGCGTCACATGAAAATGATGTGCCTGGACCCCTTGAGCTTTCATTTTAAAAAGCCGCTCTTTGCTCCAAGATTGCAAATCTTCGAGGCTTTCCGCTCCAACGCAAAGTTTCAGCATATTTAAACTCATGCTTCAACAACCCCACTAACCTGAAGGGCCATCTGACCGGCTTCTACTTGCGTCCCAGTATCGATAGACAACTTTTCCACGATGCCATCAAAAGGCGCTAAAACGGCATGTTCCATTTTCATGGCTTCCACCGAGAAGAGGATATCCCCTTCTTCAACCACATCCCCATCAGCGACGGTGATGCTTATTATTTTCCCGTGCATGGGAACGACAATTGCGCCACTTCCCTCCCCCTCATGCCCTTCTTCAATCAATACATACTCAAACTGTTCAAACACAGTTTGGCGACCCTTGTGTAAGGCAATCACACTTTTATCATCGTGATATATGTTCACATTATTTGAAGGACGAACCCATTTTCCTTGGTTTCCAAGAACTGACAGTCCCGTTTCGTCAAAGCGAACGCGAAATTTTTGGGAGGTGCCATTAACGACAATATCCCAATCCAACTCTCGTTCACCAGACAGTTGGAACCCGTCTTTGGAAAGCCATGGCGAATTATTTATCCGAGAAGGAATGTGATTAATCTCGTCATTTTGCGTTGCAATTAAACCCTCCAGTCCTGTAGCGATTACGCTTTCTTGCACAGGCTCTATATCGATAAGCTCATCAAGGTTTGTCTCAATCAAGGATGTATCAAACCGCGCTTGTCTGAATGTTTTGTTGGCACAGAGTTTAGCAAGAAATGCAGTATTGGTGGATGGCCCCGCAATTTGCACCCCACGCAATCGGGTTTCTAGTAAATCGAGTGCTTGATCACGGGTTGGGGCATGAACGATTAATTTAGCGATCATCGGGTCGTAATAGGAACTAATTACATCCCCCTTCTCAACCCCCGCATCCACACGAACTTGTTCCGTTGTTTCACCTAAATCCATCGCAATGAGCATACCAACGGATGGTATGAAACCAACATTGGGATCTTCGGCATAGATACGTGCTTCAATTGCATGACCAGTAATGGATAATTCATCTTGGGTTTTGGGGAGCGGTTCCCCTTGCGCAACTCGCAATTGCCATTCAACCAAATCCGTGCCGGTGATCATTTCGGTGACGGGATGTTCAACTTGCAAACGAGTATTCATTTCCATGAAGAAAAATCCGTCCTCCGCAACCCCCTGAGCTCCGTCAACGATGAACTCCACGGTTCCGGCTCCCTCATAACCCACCGCCAGGGCCGCATCACAGGCAGCTCGTCCCATTACTTCTCGAACCGCTTGGCTCATCCCTGGTGCTGGTGCTTCTTCGATCACTTTTTGGTGGCGCCTTTGCAAGGAACAATCACGCTCAAACAGGCTAACTGCATTACCCTGAGCGTCGGCGAAAACTTGTATTTCAATATGTCTTGGTGATTGTATGAATTTTTCGATCAAGACAATATCATTGCCGAAGGCCGATTTGGCCTCTCCTTTGGCTGCAACGAGAGCCTCATCAAACTCCAATGCCCGATTGACTTTCCGCATCCCCTTGCCGCCGCCACCAGCGACTGCCTTTATCAAGATTGGATAACCAATTTCGTAGGCTTTGCGTTTTAAAAAATCTGGCAGCTGGTTACTACCGTGATAGCCTGGCACGATCGGCACACCAGCCTTGCCCATTATTTCCTTAGCATTATCTTTCAGCCCCATAGCACGAATTGCCGTGGCTGGAGGGCCAACGAATATCATTCCTGCATCACGCGTTAGTTCTGCAAAGTCAGCGTTCTCGGATAAAAAACCATACCCGGGGTGGATAGCATCTGCCCCCGCCTCTTTGGCGACCGAAAGGATACGGCCTGCACGAAGGTAAGAATCACTAGCAGGCGCAGGGCCCAGTAAAAAGGCATCATCAGCCAATCGAACATGCAAAGAATTTGCGTCAGCTTGAGAATAAACCGCAATGGTTCTTATTCCCAAACGTTTAGCAGTGCGTATAATACGGCAAGCAATTTCGCCGCGATTGGCTATGAGAAGAGACTTAATCATTCAACCTTCATAGACTGCCAAACTGCGATAATCCATACAATCAATTCAGCATTCAACAATGTTCACAGGCACATTTATCGCCAGCCCACCCTGGCTGGTTTCTTTATACCGCTCATACATATCATGGCCAGTTTGACGCATGGTTTCGATACAAGCATCTAAGGGAACAAAATGCTCACCATCCCCGTGCAAGGCCAATGATGCGGCGGTGACAGCTTTTACCGCGCCGAGGGCATTACGCTCGATGCAAGGCACTTGAACCAGCCCGCCAACCGGGTCGCAAGTCATGCCTAGATGATGTTCTAGGGCAATCTCTGCCGCATTTTCCACCTGTTCGGGTGTGCCGCCCATGATCGCGGCTAACCCTGCTGCCGCCATAGCAGCAGCTGAACCAACTTCCCCTTGGCATCCCACCTCGGCTCCAGAGATTGATGCATTATGCTTGATAATCCCGCCGATAGCGGATGCCGTGAGAAGAAAATCTTCAATATCGCGCTCACTTACTCCAGGGCAAAATTTCAAGTGATAGGAAAGAACGGCAGGAAGAACCCCCGCAGCGCCATTGGTTGGGGCTGTGACCACCTTACCGCCAGCCGCATTTTCTTCATTGACCGCCATGGCATAAACAGAAAGCCAATCATTGGCCGCCAAGGGGCCTAATTCATTCTTTGACCATTTGGAATCCAGCGTTTTTGCGATACCCTTCGCACGTCTTTTTACCTTAAGCCCACCCGGTAATTCACCTTCCATGGAAAGACCACGCTTAATACAGTCATCCATTGCCCCCCAAATTATCGATATGTCATTACTAAGATTATGCGAACCGCGGACGGCCTCTTCATTTGCTCGCTTCATTTGAGCAATCGTTTGTTTTGAAGCCTTTGCCATTTCAAGCATGCGTTTGGCATTCTCAAATGGATAAGGCACTTCAGGATGGGGAGTTAATTCCAACCCAAGACTCAATCGTTCTAATTCAAGCGCATCCGCCACGAACCCGCCACCAATGGAATAAACCACGTGTCTTAATAGGAGATTGTTGTCTTTCCCATAGGCTTCAAACCGCATCCCATTAGCGTGACCGCTTAATATTTCACCATAGTCAAAAACAAGGTCTTCTTCGGGATTAAACTTCCAACTTGGAAAGCCTTTTGCCCCAATACATTGCGTTTCCTGGCACTTTTCCAAAAACCCCTCAACCGCATTCGGATCAAGACTGGTCGGTTCGCATCCCATAAAACCCAAAATAATAGCCTTATCGCTGCCGTGGCCTTTGCCGGTAAAAGCCAAAGAACCATGCAAGGAAACTTTGATGCGCTCAACCTGTGCTGATGCAGGCCGAGGCCAATCGCCATCTCGAACCTGTTCCAAAAATTGACGTGCAGCAACCATCGGCCCCATTGTGTGAGACGATGAGGGGCCAATGCCGATTTTAAAAAGATCGAATATAGATAGAAACACGGCAATCAATCAATTGTGCAAAACAAATGCTTATGTGGCCTAATAATAGGCATCATGTATAGGGTGAAACGCCCATACTTAGGTTATTTCCGACATTCTCATGAAATTCGTAACGCCACTAATCGAAGCCCGTTTAATAAAACGCTACAAACGTTTTCTTGCAGACGTGCGCCTTGCAGATGGAGAAATCATCACCGTGCATTGCCCAACCCCAGGAGCGATGCTTGGGTTGGATGACCCCAACAATCGCGTGTGGATATCAAACAGCAATAATCCAAAACGGAAACTGCTTTATACCCTTGAAATGATTGAAATACGAAGACCGCAAGGAACTGTAATTGTTGGCATAAACACCATGCTTGCTAACAAAATTGCGGAGGAAGCCATTGCTGCTGGGTACATACCAGAATTAGCTGATTACAAAACTTTGCGCCGTGAGGTTCCCTACGGCACCAATTCCCGCATTGATCTACTCCTTGAATCGAAAGATCGCCGCCCCTGTTATGTGGAAATCAAAAATGTAAACTACTTGCGCACACCTACTTTGCACGAATTTCCAAATTGTAAGACAGAAAGGGGCACCAAGCATTTAAGAGAGTTGGCCGCCATGGCCGAACAGGGAGCACGATCAATGATGCTTTACGTCATACAACGAAATGATGGCGATAAATTCTCCATTGCCGCAGATATTGACCCCGCCTACGCAAAGGCCTTCCACAGTGCCCAAAAGCAGGGGGTTGAAGCTTTAGCAATACGGTGCAATGTCTCCCAAGAGGAAATAATTGCCTGCGATCTCATTCCCATCGTATAATTATATCAGGACACACAACCACGAACGGACATCTGCATTTGACCACCTACATCGAAGCATCGGAAGCACCGCTTAAGAACACAGGACAAATCAAGCTCTATTCTAGTGAAGATTTTGATGGCATGCGCCACGCCTGCCAGCTCACAGCCCGTTGCCTCGATGAGGTGGCAAAGATGATTGAGCCGGGTCTGCAAACAAACAAAATAGACGAATTTGTCTATCAATTTGGCAAAGATAACGGGGCAATTCCAGCAACCCTAAATTATCGCGGATACAAATACTCTAGCTGCATCTCACTCAACCATGTCGTTTGCCATGGATTTCCCTCCGCAAAACCACTGCGTAACGGCGACATAATAAATGTCGATATAACCTTTATTTTAGATGGCTGGCATGGTGATTCAAGCCGGATGTATATCGCAGGCCAACCCAAACGAGCCGCCGAGCGGTTGGTAGATTTAACCTACGAATGTTTGATGGCGGGAATTGCCCAAGTAAAGCCTGGCAATCGTATGGGCGCGATTGGTGCCGCTATTCAAGAAATGGCCGAGAACCAACGCTGTAGCGTAGTTCGCGATTTTTGTGGCCACGGCCTTGGAAAATTATTCCACGATGCTCCAAATGTATTGCATTATGGCCGTGCTGATGAAGGGGATGAAATGCGTCCAGGAATGATTTTTACAATTGAACCAATGATCAATCTCGGCAAATACCAAGTGAAGGTGTTAAAAGATGGCTGGACAGCCGTAACTCGTGATCGCTCCCTTTCTGCGCAGTTTGAGCATTCAGTTGGGGTGACAAAAGAAGGTTGCGAGGTATTCACCCTCTCCCCTGCTGGCCACACCAAGCCACCCTACAGTGCAGTTTGAATTTGAGCATGGCTGAGGGACCAAACAACAAGAATCAAACCACCTACGACATTGCGGGCTTTGCCGAGTTGAGTGGCAAGCCGCCGATAGAGAAGCCCCACTATCATGGCCATCGTGACCGCTTAAGGGAACGTTTTAGTTCTGCTGGCTCAGACAGTTTAGCAGATTATGAGTTGCTTGAATTATTGCTCTATCGTTTCATACCACGCCAAGACACGAAACCGATTGCCAAGGATTTGTTGCACAAATTTGGCACGTTGGCGGCTGTTCTTGGTGCCAGTGAGCGTGAACTCAAACAGGTCAAAAGAATTGGCAATCTAGCTGCGCGCGATATTAAAATTGTTTCGGCGGTGGTAAGCCGCTCCTTAAAAAGTGAAATTCGAGAGCAAACAATCTTAGGATCATGGAGCTCAGTGATCGATTATTGCACTTCGGCCATGGCGCATGAAACCATTGAGCAGTTCAGGATTTTATTTTTAGACAAAAAGAACAACTTGATCCTAGATGAGATTCAACAAAAAGGAACAATTGATCATACCCCCGTCTATCCCCGCGAGGTGATAAAACGAGCTTTAGAAGTCAGCGCCACTGCCATGATTTTGGTTCATAATCACCCTTCTGGTGATCCAACCCCCTCGCGCGCCGATATTGATATGACAAAAACGATCATTGAATCAGCCGCCCCTATGGGGATCATCATTCATGATCACATCATCATCGGAAAAGATGGCCATGTTAGCATGAAGGCGCTTCAACTAATTTGATGAATGGGTGACTATCCAGCACCCCTTGTTCAAGATAAAACAACATGATGTATAGGATTCTCTTTTCATTCTTTATTTGTTTTCAAGCAGTCATTCCGGTGCACGCTGCTGATGTGATTGGCCTTACATTACCAATAACCGGGCGTTATTCTGCCATCGCAAAACGAGTAGAATTCGGTGCCCTTTTGGCCATTGAAGAGTTACGGGCACGTGGGCAAAAATATTCACTGAAATTGGTCAATGATGGCTGCAAGGTGAAGAACACAGCTTCAATCGCAAATAAACTATTAGATGCGGATGCAAAGTTCGTAATCGGGGCCCTATGCTTTAAGCAAGCAACTGCATTGGTGAAAGCCTTAAATACCAATGATGGAAACACACCTGTCATTCCGGTTCTTGCCTATAACACCCGCAACCGTTTGCTGGCTAGGCTGCGGACGATCGAAAGACTCCCGCTTTATAGCCTCTCAAACAGCCATGATGCAGAAGCGCGTGCAGTCGTGAAATACGTTCTGCCGAGGTTTAGTGGTAAGCCCTTTGCAATTCTCGATGATGGTAGTGTTTACGGTAGAAGTTTAAGCGATGAGATTAGATTGCTTGGAGAAGAAGCTGGATTCAAACCCGTACTGACCACAAATTTTCGACCCCTTCAAACTTCCTATATTTCTCTACTAAGAGGCCTCGATAAATCTGGAGTTGAAGCAGTCTTTATCGCCGCAAGCGCTAGAGATATCATCACAATTTCACGGGGCATGACCAAATTGAAATATAAATGGATGATGGGCACAGGCGAACAAGCAATTTTGTTACCTTTAACCAGTGGGTTCAAAGATGTGGCTTCTGGATTATTCATGGTTCAAGAAGGAGAGGCAGATCAAAGGCTGGTTAAACAGATTTCAAAGAAGTTGAAGGGGAGCAAACGTGTAGAACCTGCTTTGCTGGCTGGTTACGCGATGGTACAAATTGCTGCTGAAACAATCCAAAGAAAAAATGCTCCATTAATAAAAGCTACATTTAACACGGTATTGGGGCGTTTGAAATTCACCCCTAAAGGCCGCGCTGTTCCCTTTCCTTTTAAACTATATTCTTGGAACGGCAGCACATTCAATTTGATGGGGAGTAAATGATTTGAAACCGGGCCCTTTAAACCTCATCACAGATGTCGAAGGGCTAACGGTTGGCAATTGTTGTGATGTTACTCTTAAATCTGGAGTGACCACCCTGCTTTGTGAAACTGAAAACGTCAGTAGTGTACACGTTATGGGTGGAGCCCCTGGAACCAGAGATACTGATTTGTTGCAACCCGAAAATATTGTTCAATCCACCGATGCTTTAGTTTTATCAGGAGGCTCGGCCTTTGGGTTAGATGCAGCATCAGGGGTGCAGTCAGCATTACGCGAACAAGGCAAGGGTTTTGCAGTTGAAGACCAACGAATACCAATCGTTCCAACTGCTATTTTATTTGATTTGATCAATGGTGGTAATAAAGATTGGGGTAAACATTCGCCCTATCGAGAGCTTGGTTATAATTCCGTCAAGGCCGCAAATCGCGAATTTGAATTGGGTTCGGTGGGGGCAGGAAGTGGCGCGCTAGTTGGTGGCCCCGAAATTGGATTAAAAGGTGGGCTTGGTTCCGCCTCCATCGTTTTAGACAATGGTATCACTGTTGCCGCCCTCGTCGCCGTAAATGCCCTTGGCGCACCCACCGTGGGATTGGATAAACATTTTTGGGCAGCTCCGTTTGAACAAGGGAGTGAGTTTGGTGGCCACGGTATTTCTAACGCACCTCGGGAAGAAAGCCGTCAAGTTCGGATAAAATTTCGTGAAAGGCACAGCCAAGGAGCTAACACCACGATTGGTATCATCGCAACGGATGCAGCGTTGAACAAAGCGCAGGCTAAAAGATTAGCAGTTGCGGCTCATGATGGTTTCGCACGAGCTTTATGGCCCGCACACACTCCGCTTGATGGTGATTTAATTTTCGCCATATCAACAGGGACGAGTAAGATCGAACCAGCACTGGATACACAAATTGATCTGTCAGCAGCAGCTGCTGGAACCATGAGCCGTGCGATTGCACGGGGAATTTTCTCAGCAGCAGAAATGCCTAATGATATTTTTCCGACTTGGAAAAACTATTTCAACACCTAATCAATGCAATTCTTGAAGGTAACCATATGAACCGCCTTATCCTCTTTTTGCTTCCTCTCTTGTGGCTAATCCTGACTTCGATTCCAATAGAGGCCGCGACGACAACCAAAAGTCACGTTCTTGGGTTCTCCAAAGATGGCCGATATTTCGTCTTTGAAGAGTTTGCTGTTTACGATGGTGCGGGTATTCCAAAAGCTACACTTTACGTGATCGATACCAAAAATGATTCTTGGTTGAAAGGCACCCCGGTTCGTACCAACAGAACTGAAGAGGATACGCCTGGCGATGCAACGAAACCTTACGCCCAAATAGCTCGAGAACAAATTGCTTCGGTTCGCAAAGAAATCCGCGTAAAGGCCAAAGGGCTCCTTGCCAGTATTGGACCGTTGGTAGCTGGGGTAAAAAGAGTTCACCGCACTGTCTATGATTTCAGTGCAAAACCACGAATCCTGCGTTTCTCCACCCTTGATTATATTCAAACAATTAAATCGCCAACCAATCAAGAAATGTGGCGGTTGGAATTAGAGGGAATTGATTTTAAGGCTCGCAAAGATTGCTACAACCTAACCGATAAAATGAAGGGTTTCCGATTGCGTTTAACGGATGAGCGAACGAAAAAATCTCGCATCATTGCTGAAGACAAACGCATCCCAAAATCGCGCCCTTGCCCCATTGAAAATCGTATTGAGGAAATCATCACTTATCCTATTGATCGCGCAAACGTTGTGCTCGTTGTGCTCATACGTTTTGCACACCCAGGTTTTGAGGGAGCCGACGGCAGTTTGCTCGCTGTGACTGCCAGGATCAAGAATTGAACACTGGTACAAATACTACCCGTCCAGCGATATCAAAATTATTCCCGCTGATCTGGGCACTATCACTGA
>JAZGFF010000101.1:0-9200 GCA_036479095.1 Rhizobiaceae bacterium
CTAAAGTTGTTATTATTGGTGGCGGTGTTGTTGGTTGTTCAATCCTGTTCCACCTGGCAAAATTTGGTTGGAAAGATGTGGTTCTGCTGGAGCGAGATGAATTGACATCTGGATCGAGTTGGCATGCCGCAGGACAAATCCATACACTTTCATCCGACCCAAATATCAGCCGCCTGCAAAGTTATACGATTGATCTTTATAAAGAAATCGAAGAACTCAGTGGCCACTCGGTGGGTTTGCATATCACGGGCGGTTTCTATCTTGCCTCCACCCCTGAATGGTATGATTACTTAAAACGCGAGCGCTCTAAGGCGCGATATATGGGCTTGAACCAAGAATTCATTTCGCCCAAAGAAATGGCTGAGCGCCACCCGCTTATTGATCCAAAGCACTATCATGCGGTGTTATGGGATGAGCAAGATGGAGATCTCGACCCCTCTGGTGCAACCTATGCCTTCGCAAAAGCAGCAAAGGTTTATGGCGCGCAATATTTCACCCACACCCCTGTTACGGCCACCACCCAGAAAACCGATGGCAGTTGGGACGTGACCACCCCAAAGGGAAATATTAACGCCGACATTATCGTCAATTGCGCAGGCCTTTGGGCGCGTGAGCTGGGCCATATGCAAGGCATCCATGTCCCTGTGCAACCAATGGAGCATCACTATTTGATCACTGATAAAATTCAAGCAGTGATCGACCACCCTACCCGCCTACCAGCAGGGATTGATTACGAGGCAAATATCTACTTTCGCCAAGAGGGTCAGGGCATGTTACTGGGCACCTATGAGCCAACCTCTACCCCTTGGAAGGTGGAAGGTGTCCCTTGGGATTTCGGCCATGAACTATTGCCCCCAGACCTAGATCGTATTTCAGAACGACTAGAAATGTCATTTGAGCGTATTCCCGCAATTGGTGAAGCAGGCATAAAAGACATCATCAACGGTCCGTTCACCTTTGGGCCCGATGGCAACCCTATGATTGGCCCTGTACCGGGGATGACAAATTATTGGTGCGCTGTCGGTGTTATGGCGGGCTTTTGCCAGGGTGGCGGTGTGGGGCGTACGATGGCGGAATGGATGATTGAGGGCGAGCCATCCATTGATGTTTGGGCAATGGATGTGGCGCGGTTTGGTGATTGGGCGACACCAGATTGGGGCACCATAAAATCAAGCGAGAACTATGAGCGTCGCTTCGTGATGACCTTCCCCAATGAAACCCTTCCTAAAGGAAGAATGCAGAAAACCACGGCACTTTATGATCGACTGATCGCCAAAGGTGCGCGGATGGGGCAAAGCTTCGGGCTTGAAAATGTGCTTTGGTTTGCTGACGGGCCGGAAGATGCGTTTGAGGAACCAACCTTCCAACGCAACCGCTCCCACGACTATGTCGCACGCGAGATTAAATCTGTCCGCGAAGATGTTGGCGGAATTGAAATTGCAAACTTTGCCAAGCATGAATTCAAAGGCACAGGGGCGCGTGCGTATCTGAACAATGTGTTGGCTGGATATGTCCCCAAAGTGGGTCGTGTTACCCTAACCCCAATGCTAACACCCAATGGCAGACTTTACGGTGATCTAACGGTGGCTTGTTTGGCTGATGATCACTTTATGCTGTTTGGTTCAGGTGCCGTTCAAGAGGCTCACCGTCGCTGGTTTGAAAAAGACCTGCCAGATAATGTTGCCTATCAAAATGTTTCCGATGATTGGCATGGTATTTCCATCTCCGGCCCTAAATCGCGGGCGCTGCTTACCCAAATTACCCGCGATGATGTGAGTGCCGATGCCTTCAAGTTTCGTGATATACGCGAAACTTTTGTTGGCGGTGTTCCTGTGAAAATTGTTCGTATAAGTTTTACTGGTGAATTGGGGTTTGAAATATATTGCAAACCACAATATCTCTTGCGCCTTTCTGAAGCCATTGAAGGAGCAGGAGCTGACCATGGTTATCGTTGGTATGGTGCTCGAGCTCTCATGTCGATGCGGTTGGAAAAAGCGTGGGGCGTATGGACCCTCGATTATCGCCCAGATTTCTCCGCCGCTGAAAGCGGTATGGAAATTTTCATTAATTGGAGCAAGGATTTTGTTGGCAAGGAGGCCGCCGAGGCTGAACGCAAGACTGGCCCCAAACGCAAACTGATCACGCTGGTCATTGATGTCGATGGCATAGACGTATCAGGGGATGAAGCGATTTTATTAGGGGATGAAGCTGTTGGATATATTTCATCCGGTGGCTATGCACATCATGTGCAGAAATCTATGGCAATGGGATATGTGGGCACCAAATACGCGGTTGCAGGCACTAGGCTTGCGGTCGAAATTCTGGGGGAAATGTACAGCGCCGAAGTTCAAGGTGCACCGCTCTATGACGCCAAAGGAGCCAACATGCGCGGTTGATATACTGTAACACTGATCAAATGGCCAAGTCGCCACCCGGTTGGTAACTCAAAAAATGCGACTTCCGAAAGTCGCAATCAGCTAGCAATTGCTATCCAACTTATCAAGAAACACAAACTAAGTCATTGAAAAGAATGGTGCCCCCACCAAGATTTGAACTCGGGACCTACTGATTACAAATCAGTTGCTCTACCAACTGAGCTATAAGGGCATTCATTGTGTAATAACGGCAAATAGTTTCTAACCCGTTATCTTGTCAGAATGGCTTCCGATACCGTATTCGCAATCGTCCTGCAAGCCTGTTTTCTCAGAATTTGAAATAATATTGGGATGAAACCCTCAATCTTGTTGCTTACGCAACATTTCAACAATTTCAATCGTCACTTTTGCAGTCTCGAAGAGTTCATCAATTGATATCGGCGCTGGAGAGCCATCGCGAATGCTATCCAAGAACATCGCTGCGCAAGCTTGTTGCCCCTTGTCCTGCCTCGATAAGTTCATCCGCTTAAAGCCCGGCCATCCAAATCCCTTCAACTTACGGAAGTTATCTAATTGCAACACAGCACCCCCAGCAAAAACCTCAAGCCGTTCTTTGGGGAAGTTTTGAGCGCCATTGGCAAGATAATGTATCGTACCAAAGCTGCCATCTTCAAATCCCAGCGTTATCACACTAACATCTTCAACAGTTGCACGCGCACCTTTATCACCCATTCGACGGGCAGAATAATAGGTGATCGGTGAACCGCTCAAAAACCGCAGTAAATCAATAAAATGACAGGCCTCACCGATAATTCGTCCACCACCAGCTACTTCATCCTGAGTCCAATGATCAGCAGGTATGGCACCAGCATTTACGGTCATTATAAAGCTCTTTGGCTCTACGACCGGCTCCAGCAATTCTTTGATTTTGATGATTTGAGGGGCGAAGCGGCGATTGAAACCAACCATCAACCTTGGCCCCTCGCCACCCTTGTGAGCCTTAGCATAGGCCTTTTGAACGGCATCTAATTGCTTACCATCCAAAGCTAAAGGCTTCTCGACAAAGACATTCTTACCCTCATTCAAAGCATGAGCTGCAAAATTTGCATGGGAATTATGTTGCGTTGCAATTGCGATTGTATTGATGTCTTTGTTTGCCAACATGGAAGCGGTGTCGGTGGTTGCAAAATCAAACCCTGCTGAATCGCCATGGATTGCTGCGCTAAGCCCCCCCGAAGTTGCGATCGTATGCAAACTAGCACCGCCAGCCTTAAACGCGGGAATCAATATTCTTGAGGCATAATTACCTGCGCCAACAAATCCAACAACTGGGTCACTTGAAGACAGATTTTTCGAGGAGTTTGCTCCCCCAAGCGCAAGATGGTGCTTAGGGGATTTATCTGCCTTGGGATAGTTCAATAACATACCAAGAGCCGTTGGGTCAGTGCCAAGAACTTCATAGGCATTGGCAGCTTCTTCAAACGCAAAACGATGGGAAATCAGAGTTTCGGCTTCTATCTTCCCAGAGGCAAACATATCAAGGACCGCTTCAAAATTTCGTTGCTCCGTCCAACGCACGTAGCCGATGGGGTAGTCATGCCCTTGTTCTTCATAAGAGGAATCATACCGCCCTGGCCCATAGGAACAGGAGACCTGAAAACTGATTTCCTTATCAAAAAAATCGGCTCTATCAAGGTTAAGACCGACGACCCCTATCAACACCACCCGTCCCCGCACTCTGCACATCTGGGCTGATTGTTTGATGGGCTCGTTCGATTTCGATGAGGCAGTAATGATAACCCCATCAACACCAACCCCTCGACTAAAGGCAATTGCAGCCTGAACAGGATCAGCCCCCTTGGAAGGGTTTAAGGTTTCAGCGCCAAAGCTTTCGGCTAATTTCAGTTTGCTATCGTCGAAATCGAGGGCAAGAACGCGACACCCTTGGGCTATCAACAATTGCACTGTCATCAATCCAATCAGGCCAACACCCGTGACCACAAAACACTCCCCTAATGTTGGTTGCGCTAGACGGATGCCTTGTAAACCGATGCTTGTCACAACAGTAAAACTGGCAGTTTCATCGGAAACAGATTCAGGAATCTTCGCACAAAGATTTTTGGGAACCCTAACCACACTCGCGTGGGGGCCGTTTGAAACCACACGATCACCAACTTTGAAGCCTTTAACTCCACCTCCAACAGCACTGACGCGGCCAACATTTGAATAGCCAAGCGGAATTGGCTCCCCTAGCTTCGCGCGCACGGTATCGAGAGTTGCTCCAATTCCATCTGTCAGTGCTTTGTTCAAAACCTGCTTGACCTTCTCGGGTTGACTACGGGCTTTGGCGATCAAATTACCTTTGCTGAATTCAACCAACATTCTTTCGGTGCCGGCTGAGATCAGACTAACATTTGTATCCACCACCAAACTACCACTCTTAGCCCTCGGAGATGGAGCCTCAACGATAACGGTTTTTCCCGTGTTTAAGTGTTGAACAATCTGTTTCAATTTTAGCTCCTGCTATCAATGGGTGCATTTTTTACTAAAAGCACTCGTATTTCTTGGGGTGGTAAAGCTTAGATTGACGACTGTCAAAACTCACACAATGATGATGATACGGTTATGAGGCTTCTTGCAAGAAAGCTTCGATGACCGTTGTTTGATCAGCATCGGTTAGACCCGGACTAGAGGGCAAACAAAGACCCGTTTCAAAATATTTTTGACTCAAACCTGAACCATAAAAGTCGCAATCAGAAAACACCGGCTGCATGTGCATCGGCTTCCAAACCGGGCGAGCTTCCGCTCCTGCTTCTCCCAATGCAGTAATTAATTTATCGCGGGTGGTGTTGGCTAATCGCTCATCAATTGTCAGTACACTCAGCCATCGTGAACTCTTTCCATAGCCAGCCTCTGGGCTAAATTCCACACCGATAAGGCTTGCAAATTCTTTTTGGTAGCGAGCAAACACTGCCCTTCTCAATTGCACTTTTTCATCGAGTGTTTCTAGCTGTCCTAACCCAATTGCCGACATCACATTCGAGATACGATAATTATAACCGATCGTTTCATGTTGATAAAATAATTCCGGTTCGCGCGCCTGTGTTGCAAGTTTCAAAGCGAGTTTGGCGTATTCTTCATTGTTGGTGACCAGCATCCCACCACCAGAGGCTGTGATCATCTTATTCCCATTGAACGAGTGAACTGAGATCACCCCACCTGCACCTGCAGGTTTGTATTTATAGGTGCCACCTAACACTTCAGCAGAATCAATCACCAATGGAATTTCATATCGATTTGCAATCTTAGTCAACCGATCCAAATCAACGGAATGCCCATAAAGGTCGGTTGGGACAATCGCCGCCGGTAAATTGTTATTATTGTTATCAACACTAAGCTGTTCTTCCAACAGATCGCAATCGATACACCAGCTGTTGGCATCACAATCGAAAAATACAGGTTCAGCACCTTGATAAGTGATGGGCCCAACACCGCCAATAAATGTGAGGCTGGCCGTATAAACACGATCGCCTCTTTCAACACCGACCAGACGAAGCGCTAAATGCATCCCAGCAGTTGCACTAGATAAGGCCACCGCATGATTGACTCCAAGATGTTGAGCAAATGCCTCTTCAAAGCGATTTGTCATTTTGCCTAAGGGCATGATTTGATTATCTTTGAAAACTTCCTCGACGTATTGCAGCTCACGGCCTGAAACATGGGGGGTAGAGAGGAAAATCATAGAAGCGCCCAATTGAAATCAGTGTTTACTTACCACTGTGCAATAGCGATCAACGCGCTGTTTTGCAAATTAGATCAACGAACCTTTGACCCATTAAATCGCGATTAAACTCTCGTTCTGCGAGTGCCCGAGCTGCATTTCCCTTTGTCGAGCGTGTCGAATCAGCCAACGCATCGGTCAGAACATCTGCCAAATGATTTGGATCGTCGGGTTTTGCCACGTATCCACAATTCTCATCTTGCACCAACTGCGCCATCCACCCAGGATAATTCACCAACGTTGGCAACCCACAAGACAAATAATCAAAGAACTTGTTCGGGGAAGTCCCTCTGTAAAATGCTGGTACATTGGCCAGAAACATGAGGCCTAAATCAGCTCTCTTTAAGAGTGCAAATAGCTGTCGTTTTGGTACCGGTGGAAGGAAAGTGACATTGGTTAGCTGCATCTGTTTAGCGCGTTCAATCAACCTCTCTTTTTCTGAACCATCCCCCAAAAGCAATAGATGGATATTCTGCTGACCTCTCGCTTGCAGCACCTGGGCCGCCTCAAGAAGTGCATCTAGCCCATTGGCCCTGCCATGTGCACCCGTAAAAACGGCAAGCTTGTCTTTGGGATTGATCTTAGCTTGTTTAATAATATCCTTGGCATCTGACGCCTCTACTGCATCAGCAAGTTCTAAATCAGCGCCATTGGGTATGATTGTGATTGAATCTTGAGGAACGCCCTTAGCTGCGATGCCTTCTACAATACCTGGCGATAATCCTACACAATGGTGGGCACTGCGGTAGGCTGACCATTCTAAGAGTTCAGCAGCTTTCAACAAAATTGGATTTGTAATTATACCCATGGCTTTTGGCATCTCTGGCCATAAATCGCGCACTTCAAAAACCATTTTCTTGCGCTTAATCCAACGGGCTACAAGCGCGGGGAACGCTATTGTCAAGGGTGTGCTTGTGGCAAAAGCAAGATCATAATTCTCCTTCAAAGCATAGGCAGACATGCGAAAAGAAAACTTAAAAAAGTTCCAAAGGCGCTTTGGAATACCCTGTTTGTTTGAAAACTCCGCATCCAACTGAACGACATCAATGCCGTCAACATTCCCCCGACGCACCCCTTTCACATAGGGCATTTGCAAACCAGAATCGGCCAAATCAAAACTACCACAAACCAAAGTGACCCCTACCCCCTGATCAACCAAACGGCGGGCTAGCTCATAGCTTCTTGTGCCAGTTCGCCCATCGGGTGTCGAAAAATATTGATGGAAATAAAGCACGCGCATGGATTGGTTCCGCTATTCGCTATTATTCAAAGCTTGGAGAGTTGTGGTGATTAATGCCGTTCCGTCATCTGGCATTGGGAAGCTTATCGTAAGCACCTGTATGTCGTTGGTTTTTGCGTAATGCAAGGAAGCCTTTGCAGTATCAAGTGAAAAAGAAGGTTCAGTCGCTTGCGTTTCACATTTCAGAATAATCACACCGTTTGAAATTTCATTTGGCGAGCGTAAAATCCAATCAGTCCCTGCTAAATGCCATCTAATTGTAATGCGACCTGAGGCGCCAATAAGTTTATCGCGAATACAAACCTGCTCATCATCAATGGAAAGAGCGCGCGTATGCAAGCCCTTACTTTCAAACTTTCTGCGCACTTCCAATGTTCGTTCATTCACCTGCGATAGCGGTCCATCAAGCCAGTCACCGAACAAAAAACGACTGAGCCTGATCATGGGATCACGATCATTGATCAACAAACAATTATGTGATTGCGCTGCAGCTAAATCCAAAACTGGGTCATTTGTGTTTGAGGTGTAGCGGAAAGTTCCGCAATCAATCAGGATCGGCTTGTGTTGAAACCAAACATCAACGTGACCAAAGTCACTATGGGCGGGCCTGAAGCGAAAATTACTTCCCCGTAGGAAAGCGGAGAACTTTCCTGAAGTGCTGGTTAACTTCGCATAGGAGAAATCCTTTGCCACCCAAATGTTAGATGGTTTCTTCTTTGATGCGGTTTGGAGATCACCCCCCTCGCCTACTTTCAAAGCCTTTAGATTGCGGGCAATTTTTTCGAGATGGGATTCAATAGGCGCTCCTAATGCAAGAGCGCATCGAGCCATAGTTGGCCTAAAATCACGATAGCCTGCGCTAGGTAATTGGCGGTATGGATTGGCGCCGTCATTGGCTCCTAAGTTTGGGGCATCACCTGTTGATGGATCGGTGACCTCAATCAACCAATTGTATGCTCTTTGCACAGTGTTTTTGAGAAGTGGAGCCGCAAGCTTTTGGCAATCTAACCTTTTCGACCACTCAAGGCTAAGAACCAGCGTTTCAAGGGCCAAACGATGATAAGAAATTGAATATTGACTAAATCCGCCATCTTCGAAAAACAGCTTTGAGCAGCGCTCATTCGACCACTTAATTCCTTGTTTCTTCGCTGATGCCCCTAACGTAATGTTGGGGGAGCCAGGGGGTGAATATTTTTCAAGATAGGCTCCCGCAACGGCAAGACATACCGATTCTGAGGTCCCATGATTGTTATTTTGACCGATGGCATACGACAAGCCGTAACTTACTCTTTGAATATGAGCAGCGATAAATTCAAGGGTGGTATCATTCGGTTTCTCGTTTAACAGGGCTAGGGCTTGCAAGAAATTTAACAACCGTATCGAAGTTTCCTGACCGCACATCCATTGTGTGCCACTATTTATCGGGTTGTTTTCCATCCAATCCGTTAGCTGCAAATTCAGTCCATCCAAATATTTTTGGTGACCAAAAACAAGCCAACCCTGCGCCAAAACAACAGCCCATTCAAAGCGTGATTGTTCCCAAATATCTTTGATATCGCCCGTGGGGTGGGGTTCTGAAATTTCACTCCAGTGTTGCCCATGTATAGCAGCTCGTTGTTTAGTAAATGGATTAAACTGCCAATCGTAGGGGAATCTGATATCAACCGTTTTCCATCCATACCATTTAGCTTTTCCTGCTAATATCTGATTTGCCTGTTTCTTTAATTCAGACTGTTCATCCCTATCAAGCCTTTCGATAGGTCGCGATTGAGAGCCGGTAAAAATAACCTTGCTCGTCTTGAAA
>JAZGFF010000102.1:0-3962 GCA_036479095.1 Rhizobiaceae bacterium
GCAATGAACTGGAAGACGGTTCAGCATCGGCCAAAGAGCCAACTATGCCCCATAGTGGTCTTCGTGAGCATGGGTGATTACGATTCCATCAAGTTGGTTTATCCGTTCAGTGATGAATTGGATATCAGGCAAGACCAAATCAGCCCCAGGGAAATCATCACCGGGGAAAGTGACCCCCACATCGACAATAATCCAACGGCGGTTCTTTTTTGAGCCAAAGCCGTAAAGCGCAAAGTTCATACCAATTTCACCCACACCACCAAGGGGGAGGAATACGAGTTCGTCTGTGTTGTTTTGTTTTTTTGTCATAGAGCCTTATGCACCTAATTTCGACGATTTTCCAAAGAAAATATCTGCGGCAGATATTCGGTGTTGAATATGCCCCTCATCCATTAAAAGCAAGAAACCATCCTGATCAATATCATTAAAGGTTCCGCTAATTTCATGATCATCAAAACGAGCGATGATTTGCTCGCCCAACCCGCAAGATCGAGCTAACCATTCCTTGCGGGTGATTGAAAACCCCGCCCCTTTTGCCCAAATTCGCAGCTCATCCCGAACCGCGCACGCGATTGCGGGGAACAGCTTTTCTGCTGGCAAATCAGTTCCAAACTCTCTTAGTGAAGTAGCGCAAAACTGAGCATCCTGCGGGTAATACAAGCAATTAACACCTATACCGACCACAACTGCCAAGCGATCTTCTGGTAACCTTGCTGCTTCAAGCAAAATGCCTGAGAGTTTTTTGCCATCTAGTAATAAATCATTTGGCCATTTGATTTTCAGATCATCAGCTAATTTTGGTTCAAGGCTAACAATTGCTTTATGCAAAGCCAGAGCAATAACCATAGGCAAGGTTACCAGTGCTTCTGATGGGGCAGGATCAATTAGCAACAAAGAAGCGTAAAGATTACCCGCCTTTGATACCCAAGGTCGGCCACGACGCCCCTTGCCGTTTGTCTGCTGGTTTGCCGTAATCCACAGCTGCCCATCATCCCCTTTGTGCGCCTGTTCAAGGGCAAGGGCATTAGTCGAATCAACACTCTCAAACGCCATGTGACGCCAACCCGGAAGCTTATCAAGGTTCTCAAGCACGGGTTAAAAGAAGGTGCGAGCCGCAGCCGTGGCGATATCAGACATCGGACCAGCGATCAAAACATAGAAGATTGTGAAGAGACCAGATACGATCAATATCAATCGCAACTCAGAGGCCATCGGGACGAACCCTTCCGCAGGTTCATCAAACCAAATGATTTTCACGATGCGCAAATAATAGAATGCACCGACAACACTGGCGATCACACCGATCACTGAAAGTACGTAGAGCTGTGATTGAATGGCTGCAAGAAAGACGAAGTATTTCCCCCAAAACCCAGCCAATGGTGGAATACCAGCAAGAGAAAACATCAAGGCTGTCAAAACCAGAGCCATCATAGGATTTGTGCGTGATAGCCCAGCTAAATCTGAAATTTCCTCAACCATCCCATCAGATCGACGCATAGCTAGAATGCAAGCGAACGCCCCCAATGTCATCGCCATGTAGATGATCATATAAAGTATAACTCCAGAGACACCCTCTTGAGATCCCGCAGCAAGCCCCACAAGCGCGAAGCCCATATGACCAATTGATGAATAGGCCATCAATCTCTTGATGTTTTTTTGGCCGATGGCTGCAAAGGCACCCAACACCATAGATCCAATGGAGATGAAGGTGATAATTTGCTGCCAATCAGACACCGCAGCCTCAAACGCGCTATGGACAATACGGATCAGCATGGCCATTGCAGCAATCTTTGGAGCCGCTGAGAAAAACGCGGTGACCGGTGTTGGTGCGCCTTCATAGACGTCCGGCGTCCACATATGAAACGGAACCGCAGATATTTTGAATGCAATCCCAGCAAGAATAAACACAATACCGAATATCATGCCAAGAGAACGCCCCTCGCTCATTGCTGCAGCAATTCCCTCAAAACCTGTGTGCCCCGTGAACCCATAAATAAGGGAGGCGCCATAAAGTAACATGCCCGAAGAAAGGGCTCCTAGGACAAAATATTTTAAACCAGCTTCCGTCGAACGTAAGGAATCGCGATTAATCGCAGCGACAACATAAAGAGCCAAAGCTTGCATTTCGAGACCAAGATAGAGGGCTATCAGATCATTAGCCGAGATCATCAGCAACATGCCTAAGGTGGCGAGCAGAACCAAGATCGGATATTCAAAGCGGTCAAAGTTCTCAAGCTTCGCAAATCCAACCGACATCGCGATTGCTACAGCTGATGCAATCAGCACCAGTATTTTCATTAGCCTCGCAAATGGATCAAGGACAAATGCTCCATGGAATGCTTGACCAACTTGCGGGTCCCAATACAACAAGATACCGACCAGCACCAACAGTGCAACTGAAAGCCCAGTGACAATCCGGGTGGAACTTTCACCAATGAACACGCCAAGCATCAATAGAACCATAGAGCCACAGGCGAGAATCAACTCTGGCATAATCAAAGTGAGATTTGAAACATCGATGGTTTGTAACATGACCTGACCGCCCTATTTGTTGACTGCTTGAACTGCGCCATCAATGGCAGCCCGATAATTGGATATAAGATTATCAATAGATGCTTGGGTAACATCAAAGACGGGGCTTGGATAAACCCCAAAAAAGATCACCAAGACTACCAACGGGTAAAGAATAAGTTTTTCGCGCCCACTCAAATCCAACAAGGATTTCAGAGCCTCCTTATCCAGCGTACCAAACACCACCCGACGATATAGCCACAACGCGTAAGCGGCGGAAAGAACAACCCCGGTGGTAGCAAAAAATGCAACCCAAGTATTTGCACGAAATGCCCCAAGTAAAGTTAGGAATTCGCCAACGAACCCAGCAGTGCCAGGCAAGCCGACATTGGCCATCGTGAAGATTAAAAACACCACAGCATATTTCGGCATGTTGTTGACAAGGCCACCATAAGCAGCAATTTCCCGGGTGTGCATTCGGTCATAAATAATTCCCACACAAAGGAACAGTGCCCCTGAGACTAGGCCATGGGCTAGCATCTGGAACATCGCCCCTTGCAACCCCTGAGTATTGGCCGCAAAAATACCCATCGTGACGAAGCCCATATGAGCGACAGATGAGTAGGCAATCAGTTTTTTCATATCTTCTTGCATCAAAGCCACGAGAGATGTGTAAACGATGGCAATTACCGAAAGGGTGAAAACAAACGTTTGCATATCGGCACTAGCGAGGGGGAACATGGGTAGTGAAAAACGCAAGAACCCATACCCACCCATCTTCAATAAGATAGCAGCAAGTATAACGGACCCGGCTGTTGGCGCTTCCACGTGTGCATCCGGCAACCAAGTGTGAACAGGCCACATAGGCATCTTCACAGCAAAGGATGCAAAGAACGCGATCCAGAGCCAAGTTTGCATGCTGGCTGGGAATTTGTGCTCCAACAGAGTTGGAATATCCGTTGTGCCAGCTTGCCAATACATCGCCATGATGGCCAATAGCATGAGTACAGAGCCAAGCAGTGTATAGAGAAAGAACTTCATACTCGCATAGACGCGGCGCTGACCGCCCCACACACCAATGATCAAAAACATCGGGATAAGGCCAGCCTCAAAGAACACGTAGAAAAGAACGATATCGAGGGAACAGAAAACACCGATCATCAGGGTTTCCAGCAACAGAAAAGCAATCATGTACTCGCGAATACGCGTTTTTACACTTTCCCAACTTGCCAAAATACAAAACGGCATCAAGAAGGTCGTGAGAATGACGAACAACATAGAAATACCGTCCACCCCAAGGTGGTAGGAAATACCTCCTTCACGGATCCAATCGATCTTTTCGACCATTTGGAAACTATGCAACGCATTGTCGAAATTATACCAAATTCCAAGCGATACGAGGAAGGTCAGCACTGTTGTCAACAAAGCGACATAGCGTACATTACGGCGCG
>JAZGFF010000103.1:0-12209 GCA_036479095.1 Rhizobiaceae bacterium
CTGGGGACAATTCTTTTTGGCGCACCAGAACAGCTCCCCCCGCATTTTCAAGTTGAGCTGCATTAGCACCCTGATCATCATCAAGAGCACCAGGCAAAGGAACAAGAATACTAGGGCGCCCAATCAAAGCTAATTCAGAAACCGAAGAGGCTCCAGAACGACAAATCACTAAATGAGATTGGGCTATGCGGAGCGGCATATCTGAAAAAAACTCTTCAACTTCGCCACCAACATACAATTTATTTAAAGCTTCACGCGCAATTTCAGCATCCTCCGGGCGAGCTTGAAGAGTAATCCGCAACCGATTTAACAACGACTGTTCCATCAAGCCAAGTGCAGCTGGCACCACCTGTGAGAAAAATCGGGCACCCTGACTGCCCCCAAAAACAAGGAGATTAAATGGCCCGTTCTTAGTCGGCACATCGTAAGAGTGTTGTGCAGCTTCATGGGCAATTTGGCGTAATGGATTTCCTGTCACAACCACCGGCGCATGATTTCTAGTTACCTGGTTGACCAACGCAAAGCCTGTCGCAATTGCGGTAACTTTGTTAGATAAAAATTTATTTGCTCGTCCCATGACTGCATTTTGTTCATGCAAGATACTAGGCAGGCCTTTATGAATTGCAGCGAGGAGCGGGGGAACCGTTGGATATCCGCCAAAGCCAACCACAATATCTGGTTTCACTTTGCTTATTACACCGCGCGCCGCAAAGTACCCTCCCGCTAATGCTGAGAAAGTTTTGGTTAAAGCAATTGGGTTTTTACCAGTGAAGGTCGCTGATTTGATGATATGCACTTCTTCTGCTGGGAAATTTGCTACAAACGTTTTTGCCCTAGGGTCTGTCGCCAAATGAATTCGCCAGCCTGTCTGCGCCATTTCTTGCGCTAAAGCTTGTGCTGGAAACAAATGCCCTCCAGTGCCGCCCGCAGAAAGTAAAACAGTTTTCGTCACCGCTCGTTATACCCCAATTGTTTGTGGCGCGCTAAGCGGCGTGGTCATGCCAATTGGCCCAATACGTGCCTTGCTATGACGATATGAATCGGCCCGTTTGCGCGAAAGGGCAAGTACCAAACCCATGCCCAAAGCAACCGCAATCAAAGATGAACCGCCATAGGAAATAAAGGGCAAGGTCATGCCTTTAGCTGGCATCAGGCGAAGGTTAACTGACATATTAATCATGGCTTGCAAGCCAAACACTAACACCAATCCTGACACCGCCAATTGCACAAAACGATCCCGCTCTCGCAAACCATGCCACAACCCTCTCAAGACGATAAATGCAAATGTCGCAACCAATACCATGGTTAAAAGAATCCCATACTCTTCAGCCGCAACAGAAAAAATGAAATCGGTATGGCTATCAGGCAATCCAAATTTCACCTGCCCTTCACCGGGGCCTGTGCCCATCCATCCCCCATTGTTAATTGCCTCAAGCCCTCTGTTCACTTGGAAATTGTCCCCAGAGCCGGTTAAGAAGCGATCGATCCTATCGGTCACGTGTGAAATTGTGAAATAGGCCAAACCCAACCCAGCGACGGCTCCAACACCCAATACGGAAATCCATATCCAAGACATCCCCGCCATGAAAAACATCGCGCCCCAAACGCCTGTGATTAAAACGGTTTGCCCGAAATCTGGTTGCATCACCAACAAGCCAGCGCAGACAGCGTAAAGAATGATTGCAAACAAATTACACGGTATATCTTCTTGCTTCCCGCTTTCAGAAAATAGCCAAGCTGTGACGACAACGAAAGCTGGCTTTAAAAATTCAGAAGGTTGGAGTAAAAATGGCCCAACTTCCAACCATCGGGTCGCACCCTTTGCGGAATAGCCAATAAACGGCAGGACGATTAACAGGAGAAGCGTTCCACCAAGGAGCACTAACGAAAGCCTTCGCACCTGCCGTAAATTTAACAAGGAAGTACCGATTAATACCAACAGCGCAGGAACTAAAAATACCGCGTGGCGTTTTACGAAATGGAAACTATCATCAATCCGAAGCCGTGGTGTGACGGAGGGGCTAGCGGAAAGCGATAACAAGAACCCACAAGCCAAAAGCAATAGGGCTGCTGCCAGAAGAAACTTATCAACGGTCCACCACCAATCAGAAATCAAACCTTTGCGCGCGCGTGACATCATGG
Organism: Rhizobiaceae bacterium; assembly: GCA_036479095.1. GTDB lineage: Bacteria > Pseudomonadota > Alphaproteobacteria > Rhizobiales > Rhizobiaceae > Pseudahrensia. The sequence continues at coordinate 2,143 of JAZGFF010000103.1, forward strand.
ATTAATCTTCCTTTTGATAAACCGAGATTTTTTCAAATCCCTTCAGAGCAGAAACTGCCTGTTTGAAAGCTTCCCCCCGTTTCTCGAAATTTGGAAACTGATCAAAGCTCGCAGCAGCAGGCGAGAGAAGAATCACCGGATTTTTCTCCCCCTTAGCATTTACCACCGCATGGTTAACGGCATCTTCCAATGTACCAGAAATTTCATAGGGAATTGTATCGCTCAATTGAGCGGCGAAACTTGCTGCCGCTTCTCCAATTAAATATGCTTGCGAAACATGCGTAAAAAAGGGAGCCAAAGTTTCAATCCCACCTTCCTTCGCCAAGCCACCTGCAATCCAATGTACTTTTTCAAAGCTTGAAAGTGCGGGTGCTGCAGCCTCCGCATTGGTGGCTTTGGAATCATTGATAAACAACACATCCCCCACATAACCGACCTGCTCCATTCGATGCGCCAGCCCCGGGAATGATTTAAACCCTGCTTCTATTTCTTCAATGGACAAACCAACGGCATGACAAACCGCATAGGCTGCTGCTGCATTTTGCCCATTATGCTGTCCGCGTAATGACCCGATTTTATGCAGATCAATGTTTTTCTTTCCGGTTTCATCAACCAGCCCCTCACCATCAAATGAAATATCAGCCTGAATGCCCAGCGCGTTTGATATCTTAATGATCGGAGTATCACTTTCCCCAATCCGCACAGTAATTGCCCGGCAGTGTTCATCATTAACCCCAATCACGGCTAAATCACTCCTTTGCACCAATCGCTCTTTAATAGCTGCATAATTCTCCATTGATCCGTGACGTTCTAAGTGGTCAGGCGTTAAATTTAACAACAACCCAACATGAGGATTGATTGAAGGAGAAAGATCAATTTGATAGGAGGAACACTCGACCACATAAGCTTGAAACGGCGCATTTTGCGATACTGGGTCGAGATCCAAAACTGCGCGACCAATGTTGCCACCCATCTGCACATCACGGCCAGCTGAGGCAAGGACATGCGCAATGAGGGCAGTTGTCGTAGACTTCCCATTTGTGCCCGTAACCGCAATAAATGGAGCACGGCGACCGCTCACCTCCATCTCGCGAGAAAACAACTCAATATCGCCTATTATCTCCACACCAGCAGCTTGTGCAAGCTCCACACTCCAGTGGGGTTGAGGATGAGTAAGTGGTACGCCTGGCGCCAAAACAAATGTTTGGATTTCATCCCAATCGATCATCCGTAAATCATCTGTTGGGATGCCAGCTTTTTGCGCCGCCTTCACCGAGTTCGGGTTGTCGTCAAAACAAATCACATCAGCACCACCCGCCATCAGCGCATGAGCGGTTACCATTCCTGAACCGCCGAGCCCGAACAGCGCAACCTTTTTATTTTTGAGTGTAGTAACCGGTATCATCGTCGAACTATCGCAGCTTCAAGGTCGCAAGTCCCATCAGGGCGAACATGATTGAGATAATCCAAAATCGTACAACTACCTGACTTTCAGTCCAGCCAAGTTGTTCAAAATGATGGTGTATGGGAGCCATTTTAAACACCCGTTTACCTGTCATTTTATAGGAGCCAACTTGGATGATTACAGATAGTGCTTCAATAACAAACAGACCGCCAACAATACCCAAAACAATTTCATGCTTTGTTGCAACGGCAATTGTTCCCAACATCCCGCCAAGGGCAAGGGAACCAGTATCGCCCATAAATATCGCAGCCGGTGGTGCGTTAAACCAAAGGAATCCCAACCCGGCACCAATCACAGCACCACAAATAATTGTCAATTCTCCCGTCCCCAAAACAAAATGGATTTGTAGGTAATCAGCGAAAACTTTATTTCCCGACAAGTAGGCAATTGCCGCAAAAGAACCGGCGGCAATCATCACAGGTACAATCGCCAATCCATCAAGCCCATCGGTTAAATTTACCGCATTACCAGCCGCCACGATGACAAATGCTCCAAACACCACAAAGAACCATCCAAGCTGAAGAACAAAATTCTTGAAAAATGGGAAGGTTAAAGCGCTCGACATATCGACCCCAGAAACCGATTGCGTTTGATCTCCCCAAAGCATGATGACCGTACAAGCACACGCCGCTACAATAAATTCTAAGAACAAACGCTTACGTCCAGAAAAACCCTTATCACTAGATTGGGTGACTTTGAGATAATCATCATAAAAGCCAATAGCTCCAAAGCTAAGTGTCACAAGAAGCACCGTCCAAACGAATACACTGCTCAAATCTGACCAAAGAAGCACAGAGCCTAAAAGGCCAAACAGGATCATCAAACCGCCCATGGTTGGCGTGCCCGCTTTTTTGAAGTGGGTAGCTGGACCATCAGCCCTGATTGGTTGCCCCTTTTTTTGCCGCCCCCGTAGGGTGCGAATAATCCAAGGTCCGAATAGAAAAACGAACATTGCAGAGGTTACCAATGCCCCCCCTGTACGAAAAGTAATATATCGAAATACATTAAGGAGAGGGATCGTATCTCCAAATTCATGGGCAAGATAAAAAAGCATTTTGTTCCTTCACAGCCACCAAAAGCAGCCAGTTTAATAACAATTCATTTTAAGATTTCTGCGGGTAGTTAAGCAATAACGCATCAATCAATTGAGCAAATTTCATTCCAAGTGACGCCTTAACCATCAACGCATCACCACCACGCAAGTCTTTTAGGACAAGTGGGATCAACTCTTCAACAATGTTTACATGGGTACATTCAACACGGCCAGTGAGTTCCTTCTTTAGAGCCAACATTCTAGGGCCAGCCAAGAAAACGCGCTCGATGTTATTTTCAACGATTTCATCAGCAAGGTCAGCATGAAGTTTGTCAGACGTTTCTCCCAGCTCCAGCATATCGCCAAGAATGGCTATATGCCGCCCCCTCGACTTTGTCCGCGCAGCAGCTAAAAGCGCAAGCGCTGCTGCCATACTCGTTGGGTTCGCATTATAACTCTCATCTATCAAGATAATCCGCTCACCAGGATAGGATAACCGGTGCTGTTGCCCCCGTCCCTTCACGGCTTGCATATTTGCTAACGCCAGACCAGCCTTTGCTAAGTCTCCATCAACTAATCTCACGACGGCTAATACCCCCAATATATTTTGGGCAATATGCCGACCCGGAGCGCCGATTTTCACAGCCACACCATCGCCCATGATCTTGGCCGTTAGGCAAGAGCAATGCCCGTGCAAAACAAGCTTCTCTAACTGGGCTTGAGAATGATCGGCCTCTCCAAATCGAACTATGTTTTTGATACCCAATTCCAACGCTCGATTTTCGAGAATTCCAAGCCTTTGGTCATCTGCATTAAGAACAATGGTTCCGTTCTCTTCCAAGCCATCAAAGATTTCTGCTTTCGCCAAAGCAATTTCATCGATGTCCTTAAATGCGCCTAAATGCACAGCTGCCACATTCATGATCATGGCAACATGGGGCCGAGCCATTTTTACCAAGGGAGTAATTTCACCTGGATGGTTCATACCAATTTCGATAATTGCAAATTCTGTATCCTGTGCCATACGCCCCAAGGTCAAAGGGACACCCCAATGATTGTTGAAAGATGCCACCGCCGCATGAACTTTTCCGGAGGGTAATAGAGCTATCCGCAGGGCTTCTTTTGTAGAGGTTTTTCCGACACTTCCCGTTACCGCAATGACCTTGGCATTTGTTCGGGTTCGCGCAGCTACACCGAGCTTTTCCATTGCAATCAAAACATCTTCCACCACCAACAATGGTCCGACCTCACCTTCAAGCCTATTCAGCCAACTTTGAGATACGACCGATAAACCCGCTCCTGCTTGATAAGCGTTAGCGACAAATTTATGACCATCGTGCACATCACCTTTTATCGCAAAATAGGCATCCCCATTTTCCAAGGAACGGGTGTCAATCGAAAGACCACTAATCCCCTTAGGCATCTTGCCCACTGGCTTTGCATCCATTGCAACAACCATCGCCTCAAGTGACCATAACAAGTTACTCATTTGTTGGTCTCCAAAGCTTCCATCACCACCTGATGATCTGAAAATGGTAGAGTTTCAGTGCCCACTATCTGCCCTTCCTCATGGCCTTTTCCAGCAACCACAAGCGTATCGCCTTCGGCCAAATTTTGCACAGCAAACTGGATGGCTTCCGCCCGATCCGCAACTTCGGTTGCATGGGTTGCTGTCGTTAATATTTCAGCCCGAACGCTAGCAGCGTTTTCTGTACGCGGATTATCATCAGTGACGATAACCAGGTCAGCCAACCGGTTTGCAATTTCACCCATGATTGGGCGCTTACCTTTATCGCGATCCCCTCCGCAACCAAATACCAAAACAAGTTTCCCAGTTGTGTAGGGTTTCAAGGCCATCAAGACATTTTCTAAGGCTTCTGGTTTATGGGCATAATCAACATAGACTGGAGAACCTTGCCCGGTTTTCCCAATCAACTCTAACCGCCCAGGCGCCCCTTCAAGTTGCTCAAGCGCCCTAAGTGCTACTCCGGTATCTGTCCCAGTGGTGATTGCCATTCCCGCCGCCACAAGTGCGTTAGCCATCTGGAATTCCCCAGCCATGGGCAATTCAATTCTGTAAATTTCACCACTCACACCGATTTCCCCAACCTGCGTATACCGATGCTGCTCCACCCGTTTAAGGGCTAAAAAATTTCCTGATCGTCCAACAGTTTTAACTTCCAAACCTCGCTTTTGGGAAACTGCAATCACCTGATCACTAAAGGGATCATCGGCAAAAATAACTGCAGGCTGGCCAGCCATTAGCAAGGTATCAAACAAGCGCATTTTCGCAGCCAAATATTCTTCAACCGTACTATGGTAATCCATATGATCGCGGCCAAGATTTGTGAACCCACCAACAGCAAGCTTCACACCATCAAGCCGCCTTTGATCTAAACCGTGCGAAGAAGCTTCCATCGAACAATGGGTTACTCCGTCATTAGCTAAATCATCCAACAGTTCATGTAGCCGAACAGGGTCCGGCGTTGTTAGCGATCCATAATCAGCGCGACCAGGGGCAAAAACTCCCGTTGTGCCAATCATCGCGGCTGGCTCCCCAGCCGTTTTCCAAATTTGCCGCAAAAATGATGCTACTGAAGTTTTTCCAGCAGTGCCCGTAATTGCAGCCATAACCCCAGGTTGATGTCCGTAAAACCGCGCCGCAATGAGCGCTAGGGCACGGCGAGGGTCAGCACAATAAACAATGGGAACAGGACAATCGTCAATTTTGACGTCCGATCCAACCAGAATTGCCGCCGCTCCAGACTGCAATGCCGAGGGGATAAAGCTTACCCCGTCCACCTTTGTGCCGGGCAATGCGGCAAACAATGTGCCCTGTTGTACAACACGAGAGTCCACTGTGATTGCAGTTATCTTAGCATCACCATTGGTACTCATATCTGGGCCTAGAAGGTCACTTAAATTCGTCAATTCAATCAGCTCTCGTTCATTCCACTTTTAGCGTCGATAGGAGGACAACATGGCCGTATCACGGACACGGAAATCTGGCGTTACCCCCAAGATAGGGGCGGAACGGCGTATTATTGCTGCAACAGTTGGTGCAGCATTCATCCCAGCCGTCGCGTATCGTTTACCTTTTTCTGGCTTCGGCTCATCAATGATCACCAACACTACATATTGCGGATCATTGATCGGGAAAGCAGATAGAAATGCATTAAATCGCTTTGAGCGAGAATAACGCCCGTTCACAACTTTATCAGCCGTACCTGTTTTACCGCCAACTAAATACCCTGGCACCTCGGCTCTCTTACCCGACCCCTTCAAAACATTTAATCGCATCACGTATCGCATCGCATCTGATGTCGAAGGTTTGATCACCTGTTTGGCAATTTTGTTGGCCTGTTCCAAGCTTCGTGGAAATAGAGTCGGGGGGATCAATTTACCACCGTTGACGATGGCAGCTGCCGCGACAGCCGTTTGAAGAGGAGTTGTCGAAACCCCATGGCCAAATGAAATTGTAATTGAGTTGACCTTCTTCCAAACTTTGGGTTGGGTTGGGCGCCCAATTTCAGGAAGTTCAAACCCTTGCATTTTTGTTAGCAGCCCCAAGCGCGTTAAAAATTCTCGGTGCCCTGCAAGACCAACAACATCAGCCATTTTCGCACTGCCAATGTTTGATGAATAAATGAACACTTCCGGTACAGTAAGAATACGACGCTTGCCGTGGAAATCTTTAATCGTAAATCGTCCAATTTTAATTGGTTTTCGAGCATCAAACCGACTGCGCAAATTCACCTTACCACTGTCCAAAGCCATCGCTGTTGTGAATGTTTTAAAAGTGGAGCCCATTTCAAATAAGCCCTTACTCATCCTGTTTATGCGATCTTTCTTATTGGCATCGGCAGGATTGTTAGGATCATAATCTGGAAGAGACGCCATCCCAACCACCTCACCAGTATGCACATTTAGGACAACACCAGCTGCGGCAATTGCCCTATATTTTTTCATGGCTTCAACCAAGGCCTCACGGATGAAATGTTGTACTCGCAAATCGACAGACAATTTGACTGGCTCCATCTCCTTCTTAAGGGTAAAGCCAGCCGCATGAAAATCGCGCAGCCATGTGTCATCCAGATGTTTTTCAATACCACCACCGCCTTGATGATCAACATTTGTGTGACCCAATATATGAGAGGCCGAGGGGCCCGATGGATAAAACCGTTTGCTCTCAGGCCGAAAGCCAATACCAGGCAAGCCCAGTGCTAAAATATCAGCCTGTTGTCGTGGCGTGATCTCCCGTTGCAACCAGACAAAGCCATGACCGCTTTTCAGTCGTTTCATGGCAATATCAAAGTCCAGGTTGGGGAGAACTGTGATCAGGGATTCATAAATCTCGTCAGGGTTATCAATTAATTTTGGCTCGGCAAATAATGATTGCACTTCGATATCTAAGGCCAAGGTTTGGCCATTTCGATCCAAGATTCGTGGTCTTGCGGCAGTTAGTGTTGATGTGTTCCCACGATGGGCACTTCGATTGATGTTATCTTGGGTAGCCAAAAATACCAGCCGGCCTTCGATCACTAAGAACATTGCAGTAATCGCCATCATCACATGGACAATACGGTCTCGCGTTTGTGTCACCAAATCCCCCTTAGGAGTTTGAGGTTTCATCAAGGCTCGCGCGATTCTTTTTACAGATGAAAGGAGTGCATACATCAGTTTCCATTACCCTTTTCAATCAGAGCATCAATCCCGCCAGTGGTGAGGTCATTGTTCTCGCCAGCGTAAACTTTTTGTTCCTCATCACTGCGATCAATCCGAAAACCCGGCAGTTCCGTTGCATCAATAATTTGACTGGATTCGAGGGGGTGCAGTGTCAGTTGTTTTGAATATTTCTTTGCAATTTGTTCGAGCCTTGCAGGGCTGGTTTCAATTGCCCAGTCAGCTTCCAGCAGGGCTATTTTACGATCTTGCGCTGCAATTTGCGCTTTTATAGTGTTGAGTCGCTTCGCAGACAACTCAGCTTCATGCTTCACTTGATAAGTCCAAATTGCGCCAGCAACAGCAATGCATAATAAGGCGGTATCTGTTATTCGTATCATCATTCATGCCCCTTTTTTATTTTTTCATCACCAGCCAAACGGGGCAGGCCAAAAATATTTCGCGACCCCTCGCGTGGGGCAATGTCTGTGCGGATGGCACTGCGGAGTTTGGCTGAACGGGCGCGTGGGTTAAGGCTGGATTCCTCTGTAGAGGCAAGCACAGCCCCCCGTTTAATTTGTTTGAATGTCAGCTCTTTGGTTTCCACTTGCGGTAAATGGCGAGAGCCACCGCTCACCTCCGCCCTGTCTTGAAAAAATCGTTTTACCAACCGGTCCTCAAGGGAGTGAAAAGTCACGACAACCAACCGACCACCTGGCTTCAAAATCCGCTCTGCTGCCAACAAAGCATCGGCCAATTCTTCCAATTCGCGGTTTACGAATATCCTTAAGGCCTGAAATGTACGGGTGGCTGGATGAATTCTATCCTTAGGGTTACGCCCCAATACTTTCTCGACACATTTAGCTAATGCCAAGGTCGTTTCAAAGGGTGCCTTTTCGCGTCTCTCTACGATTTCAGCAGAAATCCGCGAAGCCTGCCTCTCTTCTCCAAGAATCCCAATTATGCGGGTTAAATCTCCACGATCAAACGAATTGACCACATCAGCGGCACTCATTCCTGCCTGTTCCATCCGCATATCTAACGGGCCATCTTTTTGGAACGAAAAGCCACGTTCTGCTTGATCAATCTGCATCGAGGAGACACCAATATCAGCAACCACCCCATCAACAGAGGTAAACCCAACAGCTTCAGCAAGTGCATCCAGCCGAGAAAAGCGCCCCTGCTCTAGAGTCAGCTTTCCTTCCCATTGCTCAACAATGGCTTGCCCAGCAGTTATGGCGTTGGGATCACGATCAATCCCGAGAACTTGTGCTCCGCTTTCCAACAAACCCGTTGAATAACCGCCAGCTCCAAAAGTTGCATCAATTATTTGATCATTTTCGCAAATAGCCAAAGCCCGAAGCACTTCCGGCAACATCACAGGGATATGAGGGCGTTCAACATTGTCATTACCACGGGTCATTAAACAGCAATCGTCTTTCCCATTTCTGGCATCAAATATTGTGCCAGTTTTAGTCCCAATTTTCGCACCCACATTAGCCCGCGCGCTAGCCCGCCAAGCTCGACCCATGCCAGATCGCAATGCCAGAGTTGAAAATTTCGTACTCGCAGCATTAGATTGCACCATGTTAACCTTGGCTATCATTCTATCATTCCTATCAATGCAGAATAGGGCAAATCGACTCTACATCCGTTAACTGAACATGAATCGAGAACGTTAAGGGTTCGTTTACAAAGGGCTTGGAGGAGAGCTTTATTGTAAGTATTTTTTCTGAGCATTTTTCAAAACGCCCACTCAAATCGATAATCAAATGATGATATAGAGGTACCAGCTGGCCTATAAGCCGGGTTTTGTCCCCGCAATAGTAAGAACTATTGCGTTAGACGACCATTCCTCTGGGGTGCACATTACTATGCACCTCGGTGCGACCTACCCGAACACTCCCACCTGAAAACGGGCTTGCTGCGCTTGCGCACAACGTGGTGTTCCTATTCGGTCTTGCTCCCGGTGGGGTTTACCGTGCCGCTTCCGTTGCCGGTTGCGCGGTGGGCTCTTACCCCACCCTTTCACCCTTACCTCATAGAGGCGGTTTACTTTCTGTTGCACTTTCCCTGGGGTCGCCCCCGCCGGGTGTTACCCGGCACCGTGTTTTCATGGAGCCCGGACTTTCCTCTCCTCACCATCTTTCGAAAAAGCAAAGAGCGGCCGTCCAGCCAGCTGGTAAATCTTATGTGGCGTGTTTTGAACTGATCGTCAAATCTTGCGCGATGTTTAACCGCGACGCATGATCCCGCGAACCCGTTTACAATATTTGCGGCTGATTGGGTTCATTCTTTTCGCACCATGGCCTGCATTGTATTTCAAGATTGCGCCACAAACTGAGCCACCGCCTAATCGATAAGCTTTGCCAAGGTATTTCATACCATAGCGAATGTTCGTATCAGGGTGATAAAGGCTTCTCAACGGCCCTTTATAACCAATAAATCGAGCTGTACGGGGCATCAATTGCATCAAACCAATTTCCCCAGCCGCCCCACGGGCAGAGGCGCGATAGCTTGATTCCACCTGAACCACCGCCATTGCCAATCGAATAGGCACGCCGTTAGCACGAGCATGCTTAGCGATGATCTTACGATAACGGTTACGGCGAGTTGAAAACTTACCGCCTCTTTTTTTGGAAACGCGCGTAACTTTCTTAGAGGAACTTTTTTTGCCCTTGGAAGCCGTTTTGGTTGAAACTTTCGTTTTAACCTTGGTTTTCTTGGCTGTTGGGCGAATTGCTGAACTTGCAGCTTCATTCGCAAACAAGGCTAGTTTTCTCGGCGCTTTGGCCGCTTTATTTCTTGTGGGTTTTACAATGAGGCTGGCTGCTTCATTTTTAGGAGGCGTTGCCTTAACTGCCACACGTTTTTTGACAGGTTTAGAAGTCAGTGCTGATCCAGTAA
>JAZGFF010000104.1:0-7160 GCA_036479095.1 Rhizobiaceae bacterium
AAGCCGTTGCATGGACTGCGGCATACCATTTTGCCACGATGTAAAGGGGCTGAAAGGTTGTCCAGTTAATAACCAAATCCCCGATTGGAATGATCTCGTATATCGTGATGAATGGTTGCAGGCTTCCCGCAACCTCCACTCAACAAACAATTTCCCTGAATTTACTGGCCGTATCTGCCCCGCCCCCTGTGAGGCATCTTGTACCTTGAACATCACCGATAATCCGGTGACGATTAAATCAATCGAATGTGCGATCGTTGATAAAGCTTGGGAAAACGGTTGGATAACCCCGCAAATAGCAACCACAAAAACCGGTAAAAAAGTCGCGATCATCGGTGCAGGCCCAGCGGGTATGGCTGCCGCCCAACAGCTGGCCAGAGCCGGGCATGATGTACATCTTTACGAGAAAAACAAAAAAGCTGGCGGCCTACTGCGCTATGGAATCCCAGATTTCAAAATGGAAAAACACCACATTGACCGCCGCGTTGACCAAATGGAAAGCGAAGGTGTTACGTTTCATATGGAGGCTCATATTGGTAAAAGAACAAGCCTTAATGAAATCACAAATAACCATGACGCCGTCCTCTTAACCGGAGGCGCAGAACAGCCCCGCGATTTACCAATCGAAGGCCGTGATCTACAAGGCGTACATTTTGCCATGGATTTCTTGCCCCAACAAAATCGCCGAAACAGCGAAGAAAATAATGCAAATGTTGAGCCGATCCTCGCAAGCGGCAAGCATGTTGTCGTGATTGGTGGTGGTGATACCGGATCTGATTGCATTGGCACTTCAATTCGCCAGGGTGCACTTTCCGTTACCCAATTGGAAATTATGCCAACACCGCCAGAAAGAGAGGACAAGATGATGACTTGGCCAAACTGGCCAATGAAAATGCGCACCTCATCAAGTCAAGAAGAGGGAGCTGATCGTGAATTCTCCGTTCTTACGCAAAAATTTGAAGAGGCTGATGGCCACGTAACCAAAATGCATTGCGTGAAAGTTGATGATAAATTTCAACCCATCGAAGGGAGTGAGTTTGAGTTGAAAGCCAACCTCGTTCTTCTTGCTATGGGTTTCGTCTCCCCCATTGGTGAAGGTATGATAGAAGAAAGTGGTGTTGAATTGGATGGGCGCCAAAATGTTCTTGCCAACACGCAAGACTACAAAACAAGCGTCAACAAAATCTGGGCCGCAGGCGATATGCGCCGGGGGCAATCACTGGTTGTATGGGCTATTCGAGAAGGGCGACAAGCTGCTCGCTCAGTCGATGAAGCGCTTATGGGGTCTACGACTTTGCCGCGCTAATTGGCAATCGCAAGGGCTGCGCTTCCTGAAGGAGCTGCCGCTTGAGGTGGCCAAGTATAATCATCAACCCGTCCATGGCGCTGCCCTTTTGGGGCAGAACGGTTAAAAACAGGTACGGTGAAATCATCAGTCTTGGACTTACCCAAGCTTAGCTTTTCACCTGCCAAGGTCTGCGCCCCATCAATCGCTGGATCATCCAAACGAATGACAATCGTCTTACCGGTGCGGGCAGGATTATAGGTAGAAGTCTTGGGAATATTGGCTTCTATATCAAAGGCCAAACTAGAATTCGTATAGGAGCTACCCGAAGATATAGCCTTCTCAATTTGCCCTTGCACATAATAGGCAAGACGGCGGCGACCGGCTCTTGTTAAATTAATCCCATCCTTCGGGCGTAGAAGAACAATTTGGCCATTCACATCCGGACCAGAGCGCGAGTAATTTCCATCCGCATTAGAAAAGCCGTCCCAAACATCAATAAACCGCCCATTACGCGATTGGGCAGCTTTGGCATAAAGTTCATTAAAAAACAGAAAATCCTTGTTCATGGATTTAAACCGCACAGGTGGTAAACCAACCCAAACGAAAGGTATTCCGCTGGTTTTCAGTACCCTACCCAAAGCTTCAACACGCTTCTTGTAAGCTGCATCCCATTCAGGGGTGCGCTTCTTCAATTTAGCCCCATTATCACGCATCAATTGGCGGTCATTAGATCCAAGCATAGCAACAATATATGCAGGCTTAGTTTCAGAAAGAAGAGAGGGCAAAACAACAGGCCAATCGATTACATCGCTGCGAACAAAACCAGAGTTCCCATTAGATTTATCGAGCACTACTACATCAGCAACCTTCGTTAAGCCTTTTTCTAAACCACCTGCCAAAGCCCCAGAAAAGAAATCCCCGAACACCAAAACGGTGTTAGCATTCTCTAACTTCTTAATAACCACAACAGGAGCCACAATCTTTGCTACTGCGCGAAGTCTCCTTTTTTTCTTTTTAGTATTTCGGTTGGTTTTCTTTGTTTTGGATTTTGAAGATTTCTTTTTTGTAAGTTTTGACGATCTCTTTTTCTTAAGAAGCCTATTTCGCCTTGTGTTTTTTCTATTTTTCTTTTTTACAGCTTTGCGCTTTGCATTTTTACGGCCAAATAAAATACTGAACAAACTCCGTCGTTTCTTTGTAGAGGTTGCCTGTGCTGCGGCTGAAGAATACCCAATCAATCGGGAAGCAGTTGAGCTTCGATCAAGATAAGGCAGGCCAATTGCACTCACTAAGAGGAAGCAAAAAACGATAGTAAAGATGCTAACTACGCGTGACACAATGACACTCTTTAAATCCTACTAGAAAGATTACCATCATCCCCGTGACCGCAACCATGCTAAAAACTTTGGAGATTCAAACCCTGTCGGGTTAACCCCCATTTTAATTTGCGCCTTACGAATGGCAGCTCTCGTTCCGCTTCCTATTTTTCCATCGATATCACTTTTATACAAGCCCAATCTAGTAAGTCTGGTTTGTATTTCAATTCGCTCCTTAAATGACATCTTTCTAAATGGTCTTGGGACTGAGCGTTTGAACTCTCCTGCCCCACCAATTTGGTCACCCAAATGGCCGACAGCCAAAGCGTATTTGTCGGAATTATTGTAGCGCTTGAGCACGAAATAATTTTTCAACATTAAGAAGGCAGGGCCCTTCTTGCCTGCTGGAAACTTCAAAGTTGCGCGGGTTTTACCGCTTGGAAACTTGCGCCCAGCAACCCGTCGCACCCCAAGTTTAGCCCATGAACCAATTGTCCTGGTTTTTCCTGAATATCGTTTAACCCTGGCTGGAACCGTAACCTCATAACCCCAAGTTTGCCCTGAACGCCATCCATTCCTCTTCAATAAATTAGCAGCGGTTGCCAAAGCATCTGGAACAGAACTCCAGATATCCTTCCGCCCATCCCCATCAATATCCTGTCCATAAAGTCGGTAACTTGTCGGAATAAATTGAGTATGTCCCATGGCTCCAGCCCACGATCCGCGCAAATGGCTAGTGTTAATCCGGCCAGATTGTAGAATTTTCAAAGCAGCTATTAATTGCGTTCGAGCAAACCGGCGCAAGCTTTTACGTCGTGAAGCATAGGCCAGTGTCGCCAAAGAACGCACCACACTGCGGAGCGATTTTTGCTTCTTCATCGCCTCCCCGTAACCTGATTCCATTGACCAAATGGCCAATAAAATATTTGAACTCACCCCATATTTACGCTCAATTATGTTAAGCCACCTTCCCCACCGCCCTTTCTCTTTCTTCCCACGAGCAATAGCTTCTTCACTAACCCGGGTATCAAAATACATCCAAAGCTTCTGCCTAAATTCGGGCTGATACCGTGCCAGGGTCAATACTTCACGGTCTGCGGAACGTATTCCCTTGAAGGCTCGATTATAGGTTACTCTTGATATACCCTTTCTTCTAGCCACCTTAGAAAACCCATTCACCCAATTACGAAAACCCGCATCAGCATGAACGGTAGACGGATGTGCGAGGCCTAATAGGACAATAGGGAGTAGGAGGATAATTGATCTGGTAATTTGTTTAAAGATAACCATATTGAATACCTGCTTTGATGAATAATTAACTCGGGGAATCGCCCTTAAAATCTATACTCAACTGATACTCATTAAGACTTCGTTTACCATAAAAAGCTCCGCGCTAATAGCTCGGCTAATTTGAACAAGATTTAGTAACCAAACCATGGGAAAATGATCAAAATTAGACAAAATTGCACCAACCGCCAACGTGCAAACGGTTTCTGCAACGTGCAAACCGTTCCTGACAATGCCCATTGATACACGGAGAAAAATGTGCCCAAAACTTCAACTGCAATCCGCCCAGTACGAAAAGCTGTATTTCCCGTCGCGGGTCTTGGCACGCGTTTTCTACCAGCTTCAAAGTCGGTTCCCAAAGAAATGCTCACAGTTGTTGATATGCCAGTAATTCAATATGCCGTGAATGAAGCGCGTGAAGCAGGTATTGAGCACTTTGTTTTTGTAACTGGCCGAAACAAATCCGTTATCCAAGATTATTTCGATCTCCAACCAGAATTACAAAACATGCTGGTTGAGAATAACAAAACAGACATGCTGGCAGTTTTAGAAGAATACCAGCCCGAGGCTGGGCGCACCAGTTTCACGCGTCAACAAAAGCCTTTGGGCCTTGGCCATGCGGTTTGGTGCGCGCGAGATATAATCGGAGATGAGCCCTTCGCCCTACTTCTTCCAGACATGGTGACAAAATCATCAAAAAAAGCCTGTTTAGCTTCCATGATGGATATCTACACTTCCACCGGTGGCAATGTCGTATCTGTTGAAGAGTGCGCCCCTGACGAAGTCTCAAGCTATGGAATAGTAGCTCCTGGGAAACCTTTCGATGGTGGATTTGTCATCGATACGATGGTCGAAAAACCATTACCAAATGAGGCTCCCTCAAATTTAATGATCAATGGTCGCTACATCCTACAACCAGAAATCTTTAGCCTGTTGGAAGACCAAAAAACTGGCGCAGGCGGTGAAATCCAGATTACAGATGCCATGCTTAGGTTGATGAAGCAGCAAAACTTTTACGGATATAAGTTTACTGGAACTACCTATGATTGCGGATCAAAAGAGGGGTTCATTGCCGCTAACGTTTCCTTCGCCCTAGACCGAGAAGATATGGGAGTTGCAGTTCGTAAAATGCTCGAAGAGCTGCTAAATCAATAAATTACTTTTGCAGCCGCAAACCAATTCTAGCGATTGTGGAATTGTATGAAGAACCAATATCTGTACTGTTCACGAGTTCATAACCGACATTCCCAAATAAGGACGCATTTCGATTTAATCGCCATTCAGCACCAACTTGAGCCTGATAGGTTTTATCTTGCCGGCCAGAATCATATCGACGCAATGAAGCCAGAACGCGACCATTAATTGATAGATTAGCTCTCACATCGCGCGCAATACCCAACGAACCAGCGTGGGTGATAGAACCCGATTCATTGACATTCGTTGAGCCACTGAAGCTTGTTTGTGCGGTTGCCGTTATCGTCGTTAATCGCACAGGTGACCAATTAACAGACCCATCAATTGTCAGCCCCGTTAGTGCCGTTAAATTTGGATCAGCAAACACTTCACTGCCATATCCAACAGAGAATTGACCATTGATTTTCTCCCCTCGATTAAATGCCAGACCCAATCGCATGTTATATAAAACACTGTCCCGGTTATTGCCGTTTCGATCAACGGCTAAGTCAAATGTACGAAGGCCATAACGCCCTTCGACGAACGGTTGAAAGACTGAAGACGTACGAAAATTCACACGCCCCAACAGTTCAAATAGAATATTGTTTCGATCATCTTGTGATAAAACTGAGCCGTCACTCACACTCGCACTATCATACTGAGCGCGGCTTACTGAGCCACGTAGCAAGCCAGAAACAAACCCGCTTTGTTTCTCGATTTCTGCATAGCTACCAAATCGTTTGACCTTCGGGCGCCCGACAATTGATAATGGAAAAGGCACGGATATATTATCACTAATCGCACTTTCGCTTGAAAGGTCGCCATTCACCCCAAAGCGAGTTACCCAGTCCATTGCCAGATCGAGTCTTAGTTCCAAGTTTGCATTAAAGGCAGGAATATCATCACTCGCGCCATTAAAAAATTTCTGATGGTTCAGCCCAACTTCGCCTCGCAGTTGATGCCGCGACCAATTAGAAACCCCGCGTAATCTCAAATCCGTTTGGGAAAAAGTTGCTTTAGCCCCCCCTGCAGAAAAGTCAGCGTTAGAAGTAACACCAAAAGTTTGGGTGAGGACCGGAAACAAGGTGAACGTACCCACTCTCAAACCAAGTGCAGCATAAGGATCCGCGCTCGCCCGCGGCGAGCCGCTTTGATCGGGTAAAACACGGGTATTCGCCAAAGGTGAGATGGCTCCATCTTGCCCAATCAAGCCAACTTGTGAAACCGGGTTCACTCTTAAGTTACGACCTGAAGGGTCGGGGTCAGAAATGTTTCTGACCACTTGCGAGCTTTCGCTTCCAGCCTCTTCTCCAATTGGCTCCGTAAAGATCACCTCTGGTTCAGAGGAAACTGAATTTGTTGCAGGTGATCCAGGCACATATACATTCGCTTCTTGACCATATGCACTAGGGTTCGCTGCAGCAGAAGCAAGCATAAGAAAGATTAAACCTGATCTTTTCGGCAACAACATTGCTCTAATATTCGACACTTCATTTCATGAGTTACCGAAATGTAAACAACCGTGGTTAACGCTTCCTTTCAATTTATTAGGTTCGCCCTCAGTTTTTCCTTATTTACCGTTCACGTTTCCTATCAATTGAGATATTAAGCGCCATGGCAAAAACAAAAATAGAATCACCTATCCTTATCTCCGCCCTGCGAACACTCCAAACGGAGGCCGCAGGTCTTGAAGCTCTAACCCATACCTTTGAAAATGGTCTTGGCGAGATGTTCGAAAAAGCAGTTTCAACCCTTCGCGACATTAAGGGAAGGGTGATTGTCACTGGCGTTGGAAAGAGTGGGCATATTGGTGCAAAGCTCGCCGCAACTTTGGCCTCTACTGGAACCCCAGCTTTCTTCGTCCACCCATCTGAGGCCAACCATGGTGATTTGGGAATGATTGCCCGCGATGATGCCATCATTGCGATATCTTGGTCGGGCGAGACAACCGAGTTGAAGGGAACCTTGGATTACTCAAAACGCTTCAACATTCCTTTGGTAGCGATGACAGCTGATGCAAATTCAACTTTGGGGAAACATGCGGATGTCGTGCTGGCCCTCCCGCGAGAAAAAGAGGCCTGCCCCCATAATTTGGC
>JAZGFF010000105.1:0-3950 GCA_036479095.1 Rhizobiaceae bacterium
TTAGTTGGCGCTGACGGCAAAGTAATGATGAAAGGAACCAGCTTCGCGACGCTAACGGAAGATGGCAAATTCTCGTCGTTCACGGGGTTCTTTGGTTAGAAATCGACGGCCTAATTAGACAGTAGTACGCATATAACTCATCCCAGTGGCTCTCAATTGCCGCTGGGTGATGGGATATGTTTGTCAAAATTTCAACCGCAGATAAAGCCACTAGGAATAATGGATATGAATATGGAAAAGAAAGACACAGTCCTCATCATCTGTACTTCACATGAAGATTTAGGGAGCACGGGCAACAAAACTGGTTTTTGGTTCGAGGAACTAGCCGCGCCCTATTTGGCATTTATGAATGCAAGTTATGGTGTAGAAATAGCCTCCCCAAAAGGCGGTATGCCACCGATTGACCCGGGTAGTAATTCACCAGATTTCAGAACGGAAGATGTGGTCGAATTTGAGAATGATACAAATGCAATGGCGTTGTTGCAGTCCTCCACAGCACTTTTGGATATTTCAAACGCCTCTGAATACGCGGCGGTGTTTCTCGTGGGAGGGCACGGAACTATGTGGGATTTTGCAGGTAATGCGGATTTGAAAAGACTGCTCACGCCTTTAGCAGAAAAACAATTTCCGATGGGTGCGGTTTGTCATGGTGTCGCTGGGCTGCTGAGTATTGAAGAAAAAGCACAAAGCAGCTTCCTTTCAGGAAAACAAATCACGTCATTTTCCAATGGAGAAGAGGCGGCAGTTGGATTAACGGAAGTCGTGCCATTTCTGCTTGAGGATAGTCTGAGAAATGTGGGTGGCACTTACATCGCAGGCGATAATTTCGCGCCTCATATCGTTGTAGATGGTAACTTGGTAACAGGTCAAAACCCCGCATCGTCTAAGCAAGCGGCGGTAGCGTTGATAGAAGTGATAGAGGGTATGCACCCTGCAGACTAGCGGATGAGCTGGTCGCTCACTTCGCCAATCGCAGCAACCTTCCACCCTTCTTATCTTCCAGCACCCAGATGTCACCATTTGGACCTTGTTCTACTTCACGCACCCGTTTGCCCCAGTTGAAACGCTCGACTTCGGTGGCGGTTGTGCCGTTGATTTCAACCCGTACCAAAGCGCGGCTTACGAGGCCGCCGATGAAGGCGTTGCCTCGCCATTTGGGGAAGGTGGTTCCGTTGTAAATGATCAGCCCCGAAGGGGCGATGCTCGGCACCCAATAGGCTTTTGGTGCGGTGAACTCTGGGCGGGTGTCATGGTTTGGAATGAACTTCCCGTTGTAGTGATTGCCCTCAGATACCAATGGCCAGCCGTAATTTCGTTTTCGCTTGATCAGGTTCAATTCATCCCCGTGCCGTGGCCCCATTTCGGTTGCCCAAAGTTGGCCCAGTTGATCGAAGGCCAGCCCTAACATATTACGGTGTCCGATCGTCCAAAATTTACGGGCTTTCTTGCCGGCGCTGCCATCAGCCCACGGGTTATCTTTTGGGACGGAGCCATCGTCGTTGATGCGTATGACTTTGCCGAGGGTGGTGTCCATTTCTTGTGCGGGTTGCCGGCGTTGGCGGTCTCCCGAAGTAATAAATAACTTTCCCTCGTGGCGCGTGCCTTGCGGCCCGAAGGCAAGACGGTGGCTGAAATGACCCTGGCCTTCAAGCTTTGGCTTTTGCTTCCATATTACTTCAAAGGCGGTAAGCTTACCCTTGCCACTCTTCTTCAATTTCAATCGACCGCGCGCGACGACCGCGCCATAGCGGTCGTTCTTCTCTTTCACATAGCTGATATAGATCAACTTATTCTCAGCGTAATTTGGGTGTAGGATAACGTCACCCAATCCGCCTTGGCCGCCATCGTCAACATCGGGCATGCCTTTAATTTTGCGCTCCGTACCATCCGCAAATACATGGAACATTTTACCGCGTTTTGTGGTGACCAATAAGGACCCATCGGGTAAAAAAGTCATTGCCCACGGCCTTTTAAAACTGGTGATTTCTGTGGCTGTCAGGATGCTGCCTGCCGTACCTTTTATGGGGAAGGTTTCGGCTTGGACGCATGTCATCAGGGCGATTGTGATTGCGCTGGCGAGAACGATTTTCATGGTTGTTCCTTTTTTGATAATCGAACACTAGCATGGAAATTTGATCAAGGCTTCCCATCTGGTTTATTTGCCAGATTTTTTGATCGTTTTTGCCATGCGTTGAAAAAGTGCTGAATAAGGAGAAGAGCTACGCCAGGCGAGGCCCAACTCACGGTTGATAGGTTTACCGTTTGCATTCAAAGTGCGGATCGGGAAAAGTTTTATGCGCGGATCGGAAGCCTCTTTTTCTAAAGCCATTTGGGGAAGCAAGGTGACGCCGAATCCATTGGCAACCATTTCAACAATGGTGGCCAAGCTTGAAGCGCCAAATTGATTAAGCGCGGCATTCATGTTGATGCCACACGCTTGAATTGTTTGGTCACGAAGGCAATGGCCTTCCTCCAGCAACAGAATGTCGTAGTCCGCAAGGTCTTTACCTGTAAGGGTTTTTGTTTTTGGTGTTTTGAAATCCAGCCCAGTAGCAACAAAGAAAGGTTCTTTGAATAGTGGTGTGTAGCTTATTCCCTTTTCGTCAATAGGTAAGGCGATGATGGCTAAATCGATGCGGTCTTCTAAGATATCTTTGTAAAGAGTTTTAGTGCGGCCTTCTCGAATTAAGATCGGTATCTCATTAAAATCTTGACGAAGTGCGGGGAAAATTTTGGGTAACAGATAGGGTGCAACTGTCGGAATTAGGCCCAGTCGAACTGTAGCGACGGGGTGTTCATGGTCGCGGATAATCAAGAGTTCCAGTTCTTCAATTTGTTGTAATACTGTTGCAGATTTCATGCGAACCTGATCACCCAAGGGGGTGAGAATAATCGACTTCTTGTTGCGTTCAATCAGTTGGCCGCCAAAGGTTTGTTCGAGTGCTTTGATCTGCAAGGAAAGGGCGGGTTGGGAAATATGAACAATGTTTGCGGCTGCACTGAAGCTCTTAGAAGAGGAAAGCACAGTGAAATAATGAAGTTGTTTTAAGGTGATTGACGATAGATTTTTCATATTAGAAAAACTTATATGAATTAGTTGAAAATACAATTGGAGTTATTTAAATTTTTCCACCAGTATCTGATAAAATATTCTCGAAAGGATCAAAAAATGGCAAAATCTCCAACACTTACCACATCTGCAGGGGCTGCGATCTCCACTAACCAGCATTCAAAAACTGCTGGTGCGCGTGGGCCCGTATTGCTGGAAGATTATCAATTGCTTGAAAAACTTGCGCATCAAAATCGTGAGCGCATTCCTGAGCGTACGGTCCATGCGAAAGGTTGGGGGGCATTTGGAACCTTAACGATTACCGAGGATATATCCAAATATACAAAAGCAAATGTGCTTCAAAAAGGAGCCAAAACCGAAATGTTGCTGCGGTGCTCCACTGTTGCAGGGGAGCAAGGGGCGGCAGATGCGGAGCGCGATGTTCGCGGATTTGCATTGAAGTTCTACTCACAAGAAGGCAATTGGGATTTAGTCGGTAACAATACGCCAGTGTTCTTTGTTCGTGATGCTTATAAATTCGCAGATTTCATACACACACAAAAACGCCATCCAAAATCTAATATGCGTTCGGCTACAGCGATGTGGGATTTTTGGTCCCTATCCCCTGAAAGCCTACATCAAGTGACAATCCTAATGTCTGATCGAGGTTTACCGACAAATATCCGACATATAAATGGCTATGGCTCCCACACCTATTCATTGCTTTCTGCGGATAACAAACGGCATTGGGTAAAGTTCCATTTCAAGACAATGCAAGGCCATCGTTTCTGGACGAATGAAGAAGCGGAAAAAGTTATTGGTATGGATAGGGAAACAACACAGGATGATTTATTCCATGCGATTGAATCTGGGGATTATCCAAAGTGGAAAGTTCAAGTAC
>JAZGFF010000106.1:0-4055 GCA_036479095.1 Rhizobiaceae bacterium
AACTATTGTTATGTGAATTGTTTCAAAACTCAGCTGGCTTCAGCACCAAATTCAGGCTCTTCGCCTTCTTCATCTTTTCCTGTTGGTTCATCGAGTAATTTTTCGCCGATAAGCCCAGCATTTTCACGAATAGTATGTTCGATTTTCGCGGCAATCTCTGGGTTTTCTTTCAAGAAAGTCTTGGCATTCTCGCGCCCCTGCCCCAATCGTTGGCTATCGTAGGAGAACCAAGAGCCAGACTTTTCAACAATGCCTGCGGTAACCCCAAGGTCAACCAACTCGCCCATTCTTGAAACCCCAGCGCCATACATGATGTCAAATTCGACCTGCTTGAAGGGAGGCGCCAATTTATTTTTGACAACTTTAATGCGGGTTTGGTTACCAACGATCTCATCACGATCTTTAATCGCACCAATGCGTCGAATATCAAGGCGAACTGAAGCGTAGAATTTCAACGCATTACCACCGGTAGTGGTTTCAGGCGAACCAAACATCACCCCAATTTTCATGCGAATTTGGTTGATGAAAATTACCATCGTATTGGATTTGGCAATAGAGGCTGTGAGTTTACGTAAGGCTTGGCTCATCAAACGAGCTTGCAAACCAGGAAGCGATGCTCCCATTTCGCCTTCAATCTCAGCGCGCGGCGTTAAAGCTGCAACGGAGTCAATAACCAAAATATCACAAGCACCAGAGCGAACCAGCGTATCGGTGATCTCAAGAGCCTGTTCACCCGTGTCTGGTTGAGAGATAAGTAAATTCTCCAAATCCACCCCAAGCTTACGAGCGTAGACAGGATCAAGCGCATGCTCAGCGTCGACAAATGCACAAATGCCACCAAGCTTTTGTGCTTCCGCTATCGCATGAAGCGCCATAGTGGTTTTACCGGATGATTCAGGACCATAGATTTCAACAATCCGCCCCTTTGGCAGGCCGCCAACCCCAAGGGCAATATCCAACCCTAAACATCCAGTTGGAATGGTTTCGATCTCGACAGCTTGCTCGTTAGCCCCCAGTCGCATGATAGAGCCCTTACCGAAGGCTCGCTCAATTTGACCAAGTGCGGCTTCTAGCGCTTTAGATTTATCCACGTTTTTGTCCTCAACCACTTTTAAGTTTGGTGCAGCCATTGTTAAATTCCTTATTTCACGGGTCGTATGATGTTGCAATTGTATGTTGCGCTTGATGAATTTGTACCGTGTTTGTTCTCATTTGTAAATCCCCAACTAATCCCATGAAATTAAACAGAAAATTTGTTTTCATTCATTTTTTGTTCTCGCCATTCACCCCAGAATCTGTAGACAGCAGTTCTACACCACTCTGGCTCTCGTTATGATAATATGTGAATACGATTCGATAAATCAGTGACTAAGGAAACCCCAGTGAAGCAAACCATCCCCCAATCCATTTGGTTTGTTGGCGCCGCGCATCTTGATCGCAATGGGTGGGCGGAGACTACCGCGCAGCTCCAAACATCGACCCCTGGGCAGTTCGAGGAATTTGCTGGCGGGGCCTCGCTGAATGTGGCTAGCATATTTGCCAAGCTTGACGGCAAGGCAAAACTGGCGACCATTTTGGGGGAGGATGGATCTGCGGCGATGATTAGGCAGATTGCACAGGCACGGGGAATCAAACTGCTGGCTCAAACGAGCCTAGACACCCCCACTGCAAGTTACACTTCTATTATCAACCCAAATGGCGATCTTGTTGTCGCCCTTGCGGATATGGGGATTTATGATGATTTCAAAGCTGCCCCCCTGCTCTCAAAACTAACCACGGACAATTGGTTATGTGTTGATGCAAATCTTCCTGCATCTGAAATAAAGCAGCTGACCAGTACAGCCGATTGCTTTGTGATTGCACTCAGCGTGTCGTCCGCAAAGGCGACCCGATTGCAAGCGAGCCTCAAGAATATCGACCTGCTGTTCACCAACCGCGCAGAAGCCTTGGCTATTGTGGGCGCTCCTGCAGAAACGGAAACGAGCACCCTTGTGCAGGGGCTGAAAAGCCTTGGGCTAAAGCAGGCCGTGGTTTCAGATGGTGCCGAAGGGGTTTGGGTGTTGGGTGATGGAGAGATCACGTCCCTGCCCGTGCCAGCGCTTAAGAGCATAATAGATGTCACAGGAGCTGGTGATGCTTTGGCGGGGGTGAGCCTCTATGCGCTTGCTGGCGGCAAAAGCCTTGTGAAATCAGTTGAATTTGGCATCACAGCAGCGCAAAAGATTATTCAGATACGCGGCCCTTGGCGGGATGACCTCGCCGAAACCCTATAGGACGCAAGAGAGAGTACCCAATGACGATCGACAGAAACACCATGATCTTTTCAGCATCCGTTGCTGCGGCCTTAAAATCGGGAGCGCCTGTGGTGGCGCTTGAATCGACAATTATCACCCACGGCATGCCTTGGCCTGAGAATGTCGAGACGGCCCGCGCGGTTGAGGCCGCAGTAATAGAGCAAGGCGCAGTGCCTGCGACCATCGCGGTTATCGATGGTGTTTTGAACATTGGCCTGAGCGACGAGCAACTCGACCATTTAGGGCAAGCCACGGACGTGATGAAACTCTCACGGGCGGACTTCGGCTTTGCTATCGCTCAGGGATGCACAGGCTCAACAACGGTGGCTGCAACGATGATGGCCGCAGAGATGGCCGGAATTAGCGTTTTCGCCACCGGCGGCATTGGCGGGGTGCACAGAGGGGCAGAAACATCGTTTGATGTGTCCGCCGACCTCGCAGAGTTCACCCGCACCAATGTGATTGTGGTTTGCGCGGGGGCGAAGGCTATCCTTGATCTTGAGAAAACCATGGAAGTGCTTGAAACCAATGGGGTTCCGGTCATTGGCTATGGAACCGACGAACTCCCCGCCTTTTGGTCGAGGGAAAGCGGCATCCCTGCCCCGTTGCGGATGGACAGCGCGGCGGAGATTGCAGCCCATGCCGCAACAAGGGGCAAAATGGGGATTGTTGGCGGCACGCTCATCACCAACCCCGTGCCAGTTGCAGACGAAATTCCCCGCGCTGAAATGAGCCAATATATCGAGCAAGCATTGAATGACGCCGCAACCGCTGGAATAGTCGGCAAAGCCGTCACCCCCTACCTGCTCTCCCGCATGGCAGAACTAACCGATGGCAGAAGCCTCGCGACGAACATCGCACTGATAACGAATAATGCGCGGGTGGCGGGTGAAATAGCGGTGGCTATGGTTGGGTGATGGGGGGGCCTACTTATGATCACTAAACGCTTTCCGTGAGTTTAGTGCATTTAGTAAGCTGTCACCGTAATTCTGGGTTCTTCATCAGACATGAATGTAAAATCACCAATTGCTGGTTTTTTGGAGAACATTGTGCCCTTAGAGAAAGTGTTCCATCACCAAACTCAGTGGCTAGAATGGGTAGACGTGGAAGTCGAAGCTCTAAATAAGCTTAAGAATTTCTCGTATATCGAACGCATAGAGATTAAATTACACAGGGTGGACATTAGGGAAGAAAATTGCTTCTCCAAAATTTCTGCTGAAATACAAGCGTGAGACACAAGATGACCCAAGATCAATGGAAACCATTCCAAGTGCTAGTAATCCCATATGTTTGGCAATCGGATGGATTCGCTTACTGCCTGTTTAGGAGAAGCGATTTTGGGTATTTGCAGGGCGTTGCTGGAGGCGGAGAACCCGGAGAAACACCATTGGGCGCAGCTAAGAGGGAACTGATTGAAGAGGCCAACCCAAAAGAGCTCATAAACATATTCCAATTGAAGGCTATGTGCTCGGTGCCTGCATTTCATTTTTCGCACGATAATTGGCCAAAAACTGACCTTGTAATTCCAGAATATTCTTTTGGCGCTCAACTGGGGCGCAAGGAAGTTTCACTTTCGTTTGAACATTCAGAGAAACAATGGTTGCCCTACGAGGAAGCAACCGAAAGTCTTAAATGGGACAGTAATAAGACCGCCCTTTGGGAATTGAACGAGACTCTGTGCGAACTACAACAGTTAAAATAAGGAGCGTTTGCAAGAATGCGAAGCGAATGGAATTACGGTGACAGTTTACTAGTATTACG
>JAZGFF010000107.1:0-3610 GCA_036479095.1 Rhizobiaceae bacterium
GCCTTGCATATGCATGTTAAATGAGACACGAATAACGGAAACTGCTTGACGAGTTCAATGGTTTATAACCTTCGGTTTTATAACCTCCCCTACGTATAGGAACACCCCATGGATCAGATTGTCGATAAAGCAAAATTATCCGTTGAAAAAAACGTCCCAAAAAAGGATATCTCCCGCCCAACACAAAAAGAGGCTGAAGAAGCGGTTCGTACTTTGTTGTTATGGGCTGGTGATGACCCTAGACGCGAAGGGTTGTTGGATACCCCTGCCCGAGTCGTAAAATCTTATGGGGAATTATACAGCGGATACAATGAGGACCCCAAGGATGTATTGGGGCGCACATTTGAAGAAGTAGCCGGCTATGATGATATGGTTGTGGTTAAAGATATCCCGTTCCACTCCCACTGCGAACATCACATGGTGCCAATCATTGGAAAAGCCCATGTGGGATATTTACCAGATGGGCGTGTGTTAGGCCTTTCTAAGATCGCCCGCGTTGTTGATATCTTCGCCCATCGTTTGCAGACCCAAGAAAGTATGACCTCACAAATTGCCCATTCGATTCAATCTGTTCTCGACCCACGTGGGGTTGCAGTTCTAATCGAGGCCGAACACCTTTGTATGGCGATGCGGGGAATTAAGAAGCAAGGGTCTAATACCCTAACCACCACATTCACAGGTGCCTTCAAGGATGATCCCCATGAACAAATGCACTTCATGGCGTTGGCAAAAGAAGTGATAGGCTGAACTTTGTCAAAAGACGCAAAATCAAAATCTGAAATTGAAACGGGCTCTGAATTTATTCCTCGATATGATGGAAACGGATTAGTGACTGCAATCGTATGCGATGCCCAAACCAAGACCCTGCTCATGGTTGCACATATTAATAAAGAAGCGCTTGCACTCACAATCGAGACTGGTGAAGCGCATTTTTATAGCCGGTCGCGTTCTATGATATGGCACAAAGGAGCCACTTCAGGAAATGTGCTGATCGTAAAGGAAATGCGTGTCGATTGCGATCAAGATGCAGTTCTTCTCTTAGTCAAAACAACCGGTGCGGGCGCAGCATGTCATACTGGAAGAAAATCTTGTTTCTACCGCCAAGTGCAGACTATAGGCGGTGTTTCCCATCTTGAAATGGTCGATGATGAACCGCTTTTCGACCCCAAAAAAGTATACAATTGTTAAGGTTAAAAAATTTTTGCCCTACTCAGGTCAAATTTTTCACAAATTAGTTATGATTTTGAGCCATTATCCATAATGGAATAAGGGACAACAATTATGCTCGACATGAAACAGAGTGATCAGAACCGCCCATTGGCAAGCCAAGATTATCGCCCAGAAGCTAGTAAACCAAGAAATGGTATTGCAGTGGCCTTAGGTGGCGGAGTCGCACGCGGATGGTCACACATTGGCGTTCTAAGAGCACTGGATGAAGCAAATATCCCTGTGCGAATGATTGCTGGTACCTCAATTGGAGCACTTGTTGGCGGTTGTTATATGGCAGGCAAATTGGACATTCTTGAAGATTTTGCCCGAAGCCTTACCCCAAGACGGATTGTCGGATTGCTCGATTTTAGCCTACGCGGTTCTGGTATCATATCAGGCATTAAGCTTGCAGAGCGCATGGAGGACGATTTAGGGGATATTCATCTTGAAAACATGGCCAAACCCATGGTTTGTGTGGCGACCGAGATTAATACTGGCCATGAAATCTGGTTGACTGAGGGCCCGTTGATTAGCGCCATGCGTGCTTCCTATGCCCTGCCAGGAATATTTGAACCTGTACCAATTGGAAAGCGCCTGCTCGTCGATGGTGCTTTGGTAAATCCTGTGCCTGTATCTGTCTGTCGCGCCTATGAAGCTGATGCAGTCGTCGCCGTTAATCTGAATGCTGATGTGTTTGGCCGTGGAACGGTAGTTCGCAATGCTAGCGCAGAACTTACGGGGACAGAACAAGTGACGGCTCCCAAAAACAAAAAGCAACAAAAACTCGATCGATTGGGTAATGCCATGGGGTTAACCAGTGTCATGGTAGAATCCTTCAACATTATCCAAGATAGAATTGCCCGCTCTCGTATGGCGGGCGATCCTCCAGACATTTCAATTCGCCCAACTGTCGGAGAAATTGGCTTAGCTGAATTCCACCGCGCAGATGAAGCAATCGATCTTGGTTATGAAGCAGCTAGGCGTGAAATGCCTCGGTTAAAAGACTTTGCTGACCAAGAAACAGCCAAAGAAGTTGCTTAAGACCTTCGGTCGAAAAGCGAAAATCCTAACCAGCCGAAGACAAATCCCCCCATATGAGCCTCCCAAGCAATTTGTGCATCAATTCCCATCGGAACGATACCAGCCCCAAAAAGCCAATTTAACGCAAACCAAATACCCACAAAAGCCATGATATTTCGGTTCTTGAGCGACTGAATAAGCGTCAAAGCAGGAGCTGTTGCAGCTTCCTTCATAGGGCGACCCGGAGTAAAGGCAAAGCGAACTGCTGCCCCCATGCAAGCGGATACCGCACCAGATGCTCCGATCACTGGGGCATTTCCCATAGGATTGAATAGATAATGTGCGGCGGCTCCCGCTCCCGTCGCCAACACCATAAAAATGATAAAGTGAGTGGTTTCAAACCGACGAGCAACTGCACTACCAAAGGCAGAAAGCCACACCAGATTAACCAGAAGGTGTGTCCAATCACCATGGAGAAGGCCGTAGGTAAAGGGGCTCCAAAACCGTGACATCGGTTGAATCAGTTCAAAGGCAGGGACATGATAAGAAAGTGGTATGAATGAGAATAAATACAACACCCAATTATCATCGGGCGGGCTTAACAAATAAGTTCTACCAACATGAACGATCACCAGCAGAGCACCAATTGCTAAAACGACCCCTGGCAAATTAAAGGCAGGCGGATTTTCTTGGGATTCTAAATCTTGATCGTTCAAGTCATTGCTCAACTTTAGCTATGGTTCTGATCAATTTCATACTCTGTATTCAGGAGAAATTATACCACAAAAAAGCCCAGTGCCGAAGCACTGGGCAATTGGTCGGCCCCGCTTCCCGTCCCCCGACGGTGATTGCTTAGCCTGTAGTATGTGCTGGAAAGACGAGGATTAGACGTCTCTCAGTAGAGTACACTGCATCGTGACACAGTAAAACCTTATGTACAATCATAAGAAGTTGGTAGGGTTAACAACCCTGCCC
Organism: Rhizobiaceae bacterium; assembly: GCA_036479095.1. Lineage (GTDB taxonomy): Bacteria > Pseudomonadota > Alphaproteobacteria > Rhizobiales > Rhizobiaceae > Pseudahrensia. The sequence continues at coordinate 3,205 of JAZGFF010000107.1, forward strand.
CATCACCTCAAAATCAACAACGAGCAACCGTTACACGAAACTGGCACGCCCTCTGCATTGCCTTAATTGAATTTGGTATTTGCGCTTTCAATTGTTCCGTATTGGGACTTTCGCGCGCAATACTTCAATTGGAAATTGGGACGGACACGTAAATGCGCCAGAAAAAGACAAAACAGATGCTCGACTACTGGATGGACCTGTATCAGGAATGCGGGAACAGCCCTGAAAATCACCACCGCCACATTTGGCCTGACCGTAGCGATGTGCTCCCCGCGCAATGTCGCTCCCTGTTGGGCGAAATGTTTATCTTGGACACCTCTAACGGTGAGGCAAAATACAGGCTTGCAGGAACAAAACTTTGCGGCCTCTACGGTCGAGAATTGAAGCTCGAACGATTTTCTCATGC
>JAZGFF010000108.1:0-2513 GCA_036479095.1 Rhizobiaceae bacterium
GCGCACTGATCGCCTTCACACTTGCGACTAGCTTACCATCTGCATTCGCAGCTACCAGCAATGGGTCCTACGGCGGCCATGGTCGCGGCGGTTCTTACGGTGGCGGCGGAGGTGAAGTCCTCGAAGCCATTATCCTCAGAAAAGGCTTTAGAAAGCCAAGACGGTATAAGAGGACTGGCGAATGTAGCTGTACTGTTGCCGTTATCAAAGATGCCTATGGCACCACACTGTCACTGGGATGTAATATTCGCCCGCGTAAAACCGATTATATTGTTAAATATCAATGTGATCCTGAGCGTTGATCCGCAAAAATATTGATCACTTAGATTTGGGTGAGGAATTTGATTATTCCTTGCCCTTTTTTACGACCTTGTATCGACCAGTGATTGGGTCTTGCTCTAAGTCCCCTAGAACTTCTGGTTTTTTTGTAGCTTCAGCTTTCTTTAAGTCTTCTGCTTCAAGTGCAGCCATATGTTTTTTGAAAGATGAATAGGCATAAAAACCCACCACACCAATTGCAGCTGCTGCAACAAATTGTATCATATTCCTCCCCTTCTGATTTCCTTAGAGACCAATGCGGCTCCAAAGGGCTTTTTCTTCTAAGGTGTTGACCAAACTTTCAGTTGCGCCAGCGGCCAATGCTTCGCTATCAAACCCTGCAAATTGAGATATTCCTGAGGCAGGGCGCCCGCCAAACAATCCCTTCTTGGATTCAATTAGCTTTAATTTCGTTTTTTCACCGTAGCGGGATTTCAATGCGGAGCGAATATCGCCGATTGCATCCACCAGACCCAACTCTTTTCCAGGAATTCCTGTCCAGAACAATCCAGTAAACAACTCTTTATGGTCTGAAAGACGATCGCCGCGACTTTCTTTCACCAGATCAATGAATACCTTATGAATATCCAGTTGCAGCGCTTTTAGGCGCGCAATATCCTCTTTCTTTTCGGGTAAAAAAGGATCCATGACTGATTTATTCAGCCCAGCAGTATGAACGCGACGCTGTACCCCATGTTTTTTTATCGCATCAACAAAACCAAAACTGGCAGAAATAACCCCAATAGAACCAACAATACTTGATGGATCTGCGGTAATGTCGTCTCCCGCGCAGGCTATCATATAACCGCCCGATGCGGCTGCATCCTCAACAAAAACATGAACTTTTTTATTTTTGTCTTCTGCAAGATCGCGGATACGGCGATAGATCAACCGTGATTGTACTGGGGAGCCGCCCGGGGAATTTACCACGATGGCGACCGCAGGCGCGGCCTTCATTCCAAAGGCCTTGTGTAAACGGCCAGCACAATTTGCTAAATTCAATGCGGGTCGTAAGGCCGATCCGCCAGCCATAATCGCCCCTGACAGCTTGACGACGGGAATGGTCACTTCATCACCGCCAATTTTACTGCGAAGCTTAGCGGGGAGAAATCTTGTAACTATATTTGGCAATGGTTTGGCTCTTTTGTTGTATCTTCAACTCACGAACACAATAGATGTGCTTTTTGTTGGACAATTTCAACCTGTTCAAAAAGATAAACCCGCATGGCCTCTGAAAATTGCCTCTGCTTCCTTGGTAAAGGTTCCATCAACTTCGTGAATATTCAATTGGGGCAGGATTTTCAAAGCGGCTTTCCCGGTGCTGATGGCTGATACGATTATTCTGTTTGATGGCGCCTTGGCCGTGGGATGAATTGGTAAAATACGAACGCTTCCAAATCGATTTCCAAAAGTACTGAGGATTTCGCTTAAGCTTTCTGTTCTTAAGATCAATGTGATGGTAGCTTTTGGCTTGGCTACAACGGCGGCGGTCTTGATCCAAGCCAGCAACAAACCTTCTTCCATTACATGAGATTGGGCGCGCGATTTATTTGGTGATTGCTGATGGCTACCCGGATTATACGGTGGATTGGCAATCATATGGTCATATTGATTTTCGCCCAAGCCTGAAGCCAGGCGTCTTTCTCCGGTGAGACTTATGTCTGCTCCGAGGAGCTTTATTCTGGATGCAAAATGTTGGTTTTTTGGGAGAGCCAACGTTTGCGATGCCAATTCAACAAGGCTTGGCTCTATCTCTATCAAATCAACGCTGACAGCTTGGCACCGTTGGGCAACAGCCATTCCAGCCACCCCGCAGCCGGCGCCAAAGTCGGCAAGCCTACCCGTTGCCTGTTCTGGAATTGCGGCTGCCAATAAGAGAGCATCCAGGCCAGAGCGATGGGCACCTTCCAAAGGTTGAATGACATCAAAACTGTTATTCAAGAAACCATCTACAGAGGTATGCAAGCCCCTATCCATCATATTCGCGAATTAGGTTTTTGGGTAATTCGTCCCCAAGTCCCGCATCTTGCATCAGTTTTCGAGCTTGATGTAGCTTTTCGCCCTCAACCATGATGCGGCGTGGTAGTATCCCCAAAGAGCCTTCCATAATGCTCATGTGCTGATCAGCGATAAAATGACCAATCCCTTGTTCATTTAATAACGCTTCTGCAAAGGAAATCGATACTGGGTTATTG
>JAZGFF010000109.1:0-6180 GCA_036479095.1 Rhizobiaceae bacterium
GCGCACAGTGAGAGCAAGGGTAGTGATTTGGCAACCAGCTCCCTTAAGTTTCTGCAGCGCTCCCACAAAATCAGTCTCATCTGGCTTGTGGGTGGTTTCCGTCATAAACTCTAACTTGTATTCAGCTACAGCTGCTGTTGAGCCCTCTTTGATTTCTTTGCCGTAATCAGTTGGCAAATACATGGAGCATACTTTTGTAGCACCCTTTTCTTTTGCCAAGTAACCAACACCAATGCGAATTTGATCGAAGTAAGACGCCGTTCCCGCGTAATGCAAAGGGGAGAGCGGGGTGTTCATTTGACGCGCTGCAGAGAGCGGTGAAACGTTTGGAATGTTTTTAGCGTCTTGCAGTTTGAAAGAAGCGATATTCATTGGTGTGCCAAGGGATAACAACATGGCAAAAACTTTGTCGCTGTTTAGAAGCTTGTTGGTGCCTGCAATCGCTTTTGGCATTTGGTAACCGTGGTCTTCAACGATGAAGCGGATTTTACGGCCATGAATGCCACCCGCTGCATTTACTTCATCAAACACCATTTGAGCAGCTTTAGTGGCGGGGCCACCGAATGCAGCGAATGGGCCGGAAAGGTCGTTGTTTGAACCGATCAGGATTTCAGAGTCGGTTACACCTTGCATTTTTGCATGTCCATCAGCAAAAGCAGTAGCGCTCAACATTGATGTCATCGCGGCGGCAAGCGCCATTTTTTTCAATAGTTTCATTTTTAATTTCCTCCCAAGGATAATGAAAACAGTTTCGTTTGGTTTAGTACATGTCGGCAATGAGTGCCTTATGTTTGGTTTCCACAAAGCTGCGTTTCAGCTTTAGCGTGGGTGTTAGTTCATCGTCTTCTGCGGTGAGTAGAATATCAATTAGACGGAAGTCTTTGATTTGTTCAACCCGTGCGAATTCTTTATTTACATCTTCGACCACACTGCGAATGAGATCTTGTACTTCTTGCGCTGCGCACAATGATTGGAAGTTATTGAACGGTATTCTACCATCTTGTGCAAATTTTTCTACATTTTCTTGGTCGATCATCACCAGACAGGTTAAATATTTTCGTTTATCACCAATAACAACAGCATCGGTGAGATAGGGTGAAAATTTCAATCGGTTCTCTATTTCAGCAGGGGTAATGTTTTTGCCGCCAGCAGTGATGATGATATCTTTCAAGCGACCGGTGATGGTAAGATACCCTTCTGCATCCAGCTCCCCCACATCGCCCGTTTTTAGCCAGCCATCTTCGGTGATCGTCTCGGCGGTTTTTTCAGGCAATTTCCAATAGCCCTGGAATACATTACCGGCCCGATATTGAATTTCCCCATCTTCGGCAATACGAAGCTCTGCACCCTTAATGGCCTTGCCAACCGTGCCCACTTTATTTTTTTCCAAAGTGTTGAGTGCAATAACACCTGCACTCTCCGTCATTCCGTAGCCTTCCAAAACAGGAACACCGATGGTGTGGAACCACTTTAGTAATTCAGGAGAAATAGGGGCCGCCCCTGATCCACCACGGCGGATTCTGTCTAATCCCAACATGCGGCGGATGTTGCGTAAGACGACAAAATCCCAAAATTTGTACCGAAGCCCTGTCAGTATTGGTACAGCTTTACCCTCTGCCAAGGATGAAGCTCTTTTTTCTCCAGCTTTTAACGCCCTTGAAAATGCCCACTTTTGCGATGTGGTCGCGTCGGTCACTAAAATGGAAACCCGCGAATATATCTTTTCCCACAGTCGAGGAACCGCAACGAAAGTATTGGGAGAGACTTCCTGCATATTGTCGAAAACCGTCTCCGGGCTTTCGGCAAAGTTCAAGGTAGATTTGAAAGCAATAGGTGCAAGCCCCGAGAACAATCGCTCCAAGATGTGACAAAGCGGTAGGAAGCATATTTGCTCGTCTGTCTCATAAATCGGCGAGGAGTGCATGCTTGAAGAAATCGAGAACATGATGTTGCTATGGCTGATCATTGCTCCCTTTGGCATGCCTGTGGTGCCGGAGGTGTAGACCATCACCGTGGTGTCGTCTGGGTCGGATTTGGAAATTTCTTCTTCAAAACGGCCAGGGTTTTCTTTCTCAAATTTGCGCCCAATAGCGTATAATTCGTCCAGGAAAATCACGCCGTCATCAGAAAAATCATGGAGACCATCACGCTCGAAAACGATTGCTTTTTTTAAATTTTTGAGTTTGCCTTTGACTTCCAGATATTTATCCAGCTGTTCATCATTCTCGATGAATAAGAACTTACTCTCAGAATTATTGACCAGATAATCTACCTGGCTGGCACTATCGGTGGTGTAGATGCCGGAGCCGATGCCACCGACACACTGAACACCGATATCTGTGTAGACCCACTCTTTTTTGTCTTCGGATAAAATGGAGACCACTTCACCGCGTTTTAAGCCAAGAGATAATAAGCCAAGGCCGATGAGTTTAGCATTTTGGTAAAAATCATTCCAAGAATAGGACAGCCAGATACCAAAATCTTTTTCACGGTGCGCGGTACGCTCGCCTAATTCAGCGCAGCGCTTTTGGAACAGTTTAACAATGGTATTGCAGCCATCAACATAAAAAGGAGCTTCCCCGAGGTCGACATTCATGGTGATGCCGTTGATCGTATGTTGCTTCGGCATGTTAGCCGGTTGCGGATTTATCACGTCCATATCAAACTCCCATCGTTTTTGTCTTAGCGCCAAGTTTTACGTTTTTTCCAGCGTCTTTGGCCGCGCTGGTTATCATTTTCACTGATGCCAAGGTAGAACTCTTGCACATCTTTAGAAGCAGCAAGCGTTGCCGCATCATCGGCCATTACAATACGACCAAGTTCCATCACATAGCCATAGTCGGCAACAGCAAGGGCGACTGCCGCATTCTGCTCCACTAACATCATTGTCACTTTTTGCTCTTTGTTCAAGCGCTCAATGATTGCAAATATTTCTTCCGTTAACAGCGGCGAGAGGCCAAGACTCGGCTCGTCAAGTAACATCAATTTGGGTCGTGCCATTAATCCACGCCCAATCGCCAGCATTTGCTGTTGGCCGCCCGACAAAGTTCCGGCTGATTGCTTCATCCGTTCTTTGAGAATTGGAAAGTAGGAATAGACCATTTCCAAATCCGTGGCGATTTCTGCTTTATCATTGCGCGTATAGGCGCCCATCAAAATATTTTCTGCGACACTGAGCAGGGGAAAGATTTCGCGGCCTTCTGGAACGTGAACCATACCCATGCCAACGATCCGGTCTGGTTCGTTGCCTTGAATCTCTGATCCGTTCAATTTCACAGTGCCTTTTTCCGGATCCATCACCCCAGAAATTGTTTTGAGCAGGGTAGTTTTACCAGCGCCATTGGCACCAAGAACGGTCACGATTTGACCCGATCTCACCTCAAGCGAAACCCCGCGAATGGCCATGATCGGCCCGTAATAGGATTCAAGATTATCAACCCGAAGAACAGGAGTGTTCATTTCGTTCCTCCTTTTTGAATGCCCGATGTGCCCAGATATGCTTCGATAACAAGAGGGTGCGATTGAACCTCGGCGGGTGTTCCTGTTGCTAGCTCCTTACCATCTGATAAGGCCAGCACGCGATTGGAAACAGCAGAGACTAACCCCATGTCGTGCTCGACCATCAAGACAGTAATGCCCATTTGCTTTTGGATGTCTTCAATCCAAAAAGCCATGTCTTGGGTTTCTTCAACAGATAGGCCAGAAGCTGGTTCGTCCAAAAGCAATAGTTTTGGTTCCGTCGCTAATGCGCGCCCCAGTTCAACGACCTTTCTCACCCCGTAGGGAAGGCCTGAAATCATCTTGTCTCGAAAAGCTTGAAGGTCAAGAAAGTCGATTACCTGCTCGACAGCATCGCGATGCTTGCGTTCTTCAGCGCGAACCTTAGCGGTGAAGATGATTTCAGATAGGAGGTTGGTTTTGCGGTGACGATGACGGCCAACAAGAAGGTTTTGTAACACTGTTGCTTGCTCAAACAATTCAATATTTTGGAAAGTTCGGGCGATGCCAAGAGAGGGAACTTTGTCAGGGCTGAGTTTCAATAAGTCTTGCCCATCAAAATGAATGGAACCTTCGGCAGGTGTGTAAAACCTAGAAAGCAGATTGAATATCGTTGATTTACCGGCCCCATTGGGACCAACCAAGGCAAATACTTCACCTTTTTCGACACGCATGGTCACATTGTCCACTGCAACCACACCACCAAAACGCTGGGTGACGCCATTAATATCTAACATGACACTCACTGCACACGCTCCGTTTTCAAGTATGATTTCTGGCGACGGAACATATCTTTACGGTAGAATGGGAAGAGCTCAAAATAGGTACGAATTTTCAGCCATCGGCCATAAATCCCCATTGGTTCAAACAGAATGAAACCAATAACAATCGCCGCAAAAATAGCGCTCTCCAAACCTGGGATGTTGATATTGATATCAAATGCAGTGGAAAGGAACGTGCGCCCATTGGCGATCAGCACTGGTATAAGGCCAACGATCATCGCCCCTAAAAAAGCCCCGTGAATAAAGCCTAAGCCGCCAATCACAATCATCATCAACAGGGTAATCGACATGATGAGATCAAAGGTGTCATTGGTCACATAGGTTGCGTTGTGGCCAAATAAAGCACCTGCAAGCCCTGCTGCAAAGCAAGAAAGGAAGAATGACGACGCTTTAGCCCGGGTGAGATTGACCCCCATTGCTTGCGCAGAAACTTCTGAATCACGCACAGCAGCAAAGCCTCGTCCCGTTGGCCCGCGCAACAAATTTCGATAGCAAAGTATGACAATCAGCACGACAGCAAGAACGACATAGTAAAAGGCGTAGGGGTTCGAATATTTGTTGACCTCATAACCAAATATAGAAATGTCCGGTACAGCGACACCATTTACGCCCCCCGTCCATTTTTCACCCATGACGATAAAGTCACTGGTGAGGATCGACATGGCGAGGGTTGCCAGTGCCAAGTACACCCCATGTAAACGCAATACTGGCAAGGCAACAATTGTACCTACCACTGCTGCGATCAACCCAGCCAGGGGAAATGCGACGAGCCAAGGCACTCCCCGCTCCAAAAGCAATATGTTCGCGTAACAACCAAGAGCCATGAAAGCCGCGTGACCAAGGCTAGCCAAACCAGTTTGACCCGTCAGTAACATTAAACCCATACCGGCAATTGAAAAGATCAACACGCTGGTGAATTCACCCAAGAGATATGGATTGCCCGTCCAAACAAAGTACAATGGAACCAATAGCATCAACAAAAGTAGCGCCATGTACCAGCCAAATTGAGCGCCGTGCTTAAACAGCCGTATATCTGCATCGTAAGAGGTTTTAAAAACAAATCGCATTTCTTAAACCTTCTTCTTTTGAGTTTGTGAAAACAGCCCAGCTGGTCTAAAAATCAACACCAGTAGGAGTAAAGCGTAAGGGGCAATTTGTGAAATACCAGGAGCACCGTATCGGACGGCAAGAGACTCAACCAAGCCAATAATCAATCCGCCGATTAAGGCTCCAGGTAGGGAGCCGAAACCACCTATGGCTGCTGCCGCAAAGGCCTTAATGCCTAAAAAACCAATACTTGGATCAATCGCTCCCTTGGAAGCGAACAGGATGCCCGCAATAGCGGCAACGGCTCCTGAAAGAGCCCAAACCAAGCTTTGAATTCTTTTCACTGGAACGCCCATGTAATAGGCGGCTAATTGGTTTTGCGCTGCGGCCTGCATCGCAACACCAAGCTTGGTGCGAGAGAAAAACAGATACAAGGAAAGGGTGAGCAGCAAGGTAACAATGATAACCGCCACTTCATCCACACCCAAGACCAAGCCGTTGCCTCGGATATCCTTGCCCGCGAACGGTGTTTCCAAAGACACAGGGTCGTGCCCCCAAATACTGCCAGCCGCAAACCTTAGAATAAAACCAAGGGCGATTGTAAGAATTACGATGGAGGTCTGCGATTGTCCTGAAACCCTGCGCAATACGCCCCAATCAAAAAGATAGCCAAGAAATGCCATCACTAAAATCGACAGAGGAATAGCCGGCCAAAAGCCTAATCCAACAAAATCTGTATTGGTAAATCCAAGGCATATAAATGCCCCGAACATCATGAAATCACCCTGTGCAAAATTCACATTTTCGGTGGCCTTATAAATCAAAGCAAAACCAAGTGCGATCAGCCCATAGA
>JAZGFF010000110.1:0-2634 GCA_036479095.1 Rhizobiaceae bacterium
CGAACCGTGGACATCCTCATTAAAAGTGAGGCGCTCTACCAACTGAGCTACGGGCTCCCGAAACATTTTATCTCGCGATCAACGCTGCATAATCAAAGCAATGGCAAGCGTCAACCAAACATCTGCCAGTTGGGTTAAATTTTTTGCACTAATCGCAATTTCTGGCCATTTTTTTGCATTTTACAGGTGAAAACCCTCCAAACGGTTTTCCGCTAGAGTAAACATCAGTTCGTGTCCCTTTTAAAAGTAGGGACGGCAGAGCCTATTGGCATCGCCAACAAAGCTTTTAATAAAAATAACGGCGTTGCTTCTAGGCTCCACCCCGGCATTGTTTATCGTTCCACTTTCCATTCACACACCACTCACTGGCTAGGTTTTGTTTTACCAAAACCCGTGAACACGGTCAGGCAGGCTGGTTTTTCAACCCTGCGGCACTGATCCTAAGTTCGCTCGATGGGCTGACAAATACCAAAATGCCAGCCCACCGAATCCGGACCCAATGAAATGACGTTGGTGATCGGCCACGTCCCCGTTTCATCAGGCGCTTGCATTATGGGGGAGTTGGCATCAGCGGGGATAAGGTGTTGGAGATATTTTTTTAGAGCTGTTCAAACTACCAATTTGTATAAGGCGTTTATTGATTGGGGATGAGATAAATAAAAGTATTTATCCCCGTTTGGAAAACACTGATATTCAAAAGATGCCAATTGAAAAATAAATCATTACACTGTGGGAAATATCAGGGAATCAAATAGAAACACCCCATGGCCAAAGATACAACCAATCAATCCCCTTTCCATTCTGGCCATAACGCCTATTTAGCTGATGGTGTTTTGGTGGAGCTAACAAAAGAATTACCATCGGCAATCCGAGATGGTTTCGTTAGCCACGGTAAATGGGTTGGATCTCCTGAGGCCTTAGATTTAGCGCGGATGGCCAATGAAAACCCGCCCAGATTAAAAGTATTCGATGCGAAGGGGGAGCGCGCGGACAGGGTCGAATATCACCCAGCCTATCATGCCTTGATGCGCCGTGGGACTCTTTTAGGATTGAACGGCTCAATTTGGGAAGAGGGCGCCACAGAAAAGGGCAATCGCAACCTCATTCGTGCCGTGCGCTTCATGCTGACCTCAGAACTGGAAATGGGGCACACCTGCCCATTGACCATGACCAATGCCAGTGTTGCGGCATTAATGGCGCAAGATGATTTGTTGAAGGAGTGGGCTCCGCGCATTCTTTCCAAAGAATACGATTCTTCTCACCGGTCACCAGGCGCCAAGAAAGGGTTGACGATCGGCATGGGAATGACTGAGCGACAGGGCGGTTCTGATGTGAGATCAATCACCACCCATGCAACCAAGGTCAAAGGAGGGATTTGGAAAATCAACGGTGAAAAATGGTTTTTCTCGGCGCCGATGTCGGATGCTTTTTTGGTACTAGCACAAACAAGTAAAGGCCTGTCTTGTTTTTTGATCCCGCGTTTATTGCCCAATGGCAGCAACAACGGCCTGCATTTTCAAAGATTGAAGGACAAACTGGGCAATCGCTCTAACGCCTCAAGCGAGGTGATCTTGAAGGATGCGGTGGGAAATCTTGTTGGCGAAGCTGGGGCAGGGGTGAGCACGATATTAGAAATGGTAACCCTCACTCGCCTTGATTGCGCCTTAGGCTCTGCGGGGCAAATGCGAGCCGCTCTTGCGGAAGCTGTGCACCATTGCCGCCATCGCCAAACTTTTGGTAAAAAGCTGATCGACCAACCTTTGATGATCCGTGTTTTGGCAGATTTGGCGCTCGAAGTTGCCGCCGCCCAAGCCTTAAGTCTGCGCTTGGCTAAAAGTTATGATCGGGCAGGGGGTGGTAAGGTTGAGGCAGGCTATGCCCGATTGATGACACCAGTGATTAAATATTGGGTATGCAAATCGTCCCCCGCAGTCATTGTCGAAGCAATGGAATGTCTTGGCGGCAATGGTTATGTGGAGGAGAGTGTAATGCCCAGGCTCTACCGAGAAGCCCCGCTCAATGGTCTTTGGGAAGGTTCGGGCAATATCATGTGCCTTGATGTCTTGCGCGTTCTTCGTAAGGGGCCAAAAACGGTTACCAGCGTGTTAGAGAGACTTTCTTCCGATCTAGGAGAGCGAACCGGGCAAACCATTGATGTATTACGCATCGCCTCAGATATTGCCCTGGAAGATGAGGGGACTGCAAGAATCTTAACTGAGCAGTTAGCCCTAACCGCCGCCGCCGCAGAAATGCGCCGTTCGATGCCAACTGAAATTGCGGATGCCTTTATTGAAAGCCGTTTAGGCCGACCTTGGCGAAATACTTATGGGATGATGGATGCACGCTATGATGCCCGTGCTATCGTCGATTATGTGTGCGGATAAGGCGATTGGCCAGTTAACCCTAACAATTGGTTTACGTTGCACTTACCGTTGAAGCTTGTCAGGTTATCAGGACTGGGAAGCGAGCCACACAATAAAAAAGACGGCAAAACTGATGCGTACATTACTAATCCTCTGGCTAACGCCAATATTCTTACTTTCATCATGGTATGGCTTGTCCTATCACGATATTAATTTTGGCACTTTGGTGCTCTCCCGTGAGCTGCACGATCTCGTGTTCGACCTCTATGGA
>JAZGFF010000111.1:0-6145 GCA_036479095.1 Rhizobiaceae bacterium
AAAAACGCCTCCCCAATGAAAAGGGCTTCTTCGCTGACGATCGTCTGAAAAGCCCAGTATTCAAAAAAGCCGAACCATGCATGAAAAACTGCAAAACAAGTGTCAAAATAACAAGCACAGCAAGATCCCTCGACGTAACTCCTGATAAACCGGAAGATAATTAAGAGCTTCTGGCACCCACTGGTAAATTTGCATATTTAGCCCGCTGGAGTAATCTTGTGGGCTAAATCGTTTTGAGGTTTCTGATATTGTCTGCCAGCGCTTACCCTGAAAAATATAACACCATCATCGATGAAGAAACTTGGGCGTTCATTGCACAAACAAATGCGTGGTACCCACCTGAGACGATGAACAATACGGTTGAGGAACAGCGCCTAATTTACAATAAAATGTGTCGCGCATTCTTCACGGGTTACCCTGCTGGTGTGAATGCAATCGATAGTTTGATCATCAAGGATGATCGTGAAATTCCAATCCGCACCTATTCATTAGTGGGTTCAACTCCAAAAGCCCAAGTGGTCTATTACCATGGTGGCGGCTTCGTCGTTGGCGGATTAGACAGCCATGATGACGTCTGCGCTGAAATTTGCGGGCGAACCGGATTTGTTGTGACTTCGATTGATTATCGGTTGGCACCTGAGCACCGCTATCCTGCTGATTTCAATGACGCCGTCGAGGGATTTCAGTTTTGTGCTGAAAGAAGTCAGTTACCCGTTCTACTTGTTGGCGATAGTGCCGGTGGTAATCTGGCAGCAGCCGTTGCCCACGCGACTCGCGGCAATGCGTTGAAACCAATTGGACAAGTATTGATCTACCCAGGCCTGAGTAGTGACATGACCGAGGGCTCTTTTATCGAGCACGCTAGAGCCCCCTTGCTGACAACTGAAGAAACTATGTTCTATAAATCAAAACGATCAGGTGGTGATGAGAAACTCTTGTTGGAGCCGAACTGCTCTCCCCTCAATCACGCAGACTTCAATAACCTACCGCCGAGTGTAATTGTCTCGGCTGAATGCGACCCACTTTCAGATAATGGTCGAGATTATAGGGCCAGAATTATTGAATCTGGGGGCAAAGCCATCTGGTATAATGAGGCAGGGTTGGTGCACGGATTTCTTCGTGGCCGCCATTCATCGTTGCGAATAAAGACAGCCTTTACCCGCATAATCGAGGCGATATCAGCACTGGGGGACAACCATTGGCCCCATGAAGAATAGTTTATTCTTCCGGGCTCCAACCACCAACCGCTTTGATTTCTAAAAACTCTTCTAACCCCCAGGCGCCACCTTCGCGACCGTTTCCTGATTGTTTGTAGCCGCCAAAAGGCGAGCCGGAGGAGCGAGCCATTCCATTCATATCGACCATCCCTGAACGTAACTGGCGGGCGACACGATTGGCCTTTGCTCCGTCTGAGGTCTGCACATAATTGGTCAGGCCGTAAACGGTATCATTGGCAATGGTGATGGCTTCTTGTTCACTATCGAATGGCATGAGTGCAATCACGGGGCCAAAAATTTCCTCGCGCATGATGCTCATATCATTGTTGCAATCAGCAAAGACGGTAGGCCGAACGAAATATCCGCGGTTCAATCCCTCTGGACGTGCCAAACCACCTGCGACAAGCCGTGCGCCCTCATTTATGCCCTTTTCAATTAAGGTTTGAATTTTGTCGTACTGAACTTGCGAGACCACTGGGCCAAGGTGACGACCTTTCTTTGAGGCTATGTCGACACTCGTCTCTTCAGCCGCCGCCTTCGCCTCTTCCACAGCTTCATCATAGCGCGAACGTTCAACCAACATTCGGGTTGGTGCATTACATGATTGGCCACTGTTAGCGAAACAACGTATAATGCCGTGTTTGACAGCTTTGGCATCCGCATCTGCAAAAATAATATTGGCTCCTTTGCCACCAAGTTCCAAGCTTACACGTTTGACAGTGTCGGCTGCATTTTTTGATATTAAAATTCCGGCCCTCGTCGAGCCCGTGAAAGAAATCATATCAACATCTGGGTGGCCTGACAGGGTGGTGCCTACCCCTGGGCCATCACCGTTGACCAAGTTGAATACGCCAGCCGGCACACCGGCCTCATCAATCATTTCGGCAAACAGAGTAGCCGAAAGGGGCGAAATCTCGGAGGGCTTCAAGACCATCGTGCAACCAGTGGCGAGCGCCGCGACAACCTTCAAAGCGATCTGATTCATTGGCCAGTTCCAGGGTGTGATCAGACCGCAGACACCGATCGGTTCATAGAGTATTCGGTCGTTTGGTGTGTTTGCACGTAACTCACGTTCAAAATCAAAATCTTTCAAAGCGCGTGTGAGAGCTTTAATATGGCCACTACCAGTACCTGATTGAGCAACCAAAGACATGCTAATGGGCGCTCCCATTTCTTCACTGATGATTGTGCCCATTTCATCGGAACGACGCATATATATATCAAAAAGTTTTTCCAGCAGTGCTACTCGGACTTCCTTGCTGGTTGAGCTCCAGCTTGGGAAGGCTGCTTTCGCTGCGGCGATGGCAGCTTCTGTATCTGCTTCGCCTCCTAAGGAGATGACAGCAAACGCCTCTTCATTAGACGGATTGATTACCTCAAAATCCGTACCATTAATGGGGTCGACCCACCCACCGTCGATATAAAATTTGCGAGCATCTTTCATCTGTCTTTTCTCTCATTCCGAAATTAGTATTGATTCACCCTAGCGGTGGAATATTCACTCTACCAGCCCCAAACTTCACAAAATAACTGATCTACAGTTTCAGGCCCTAGGGCTGTTTTGAGCTGCATCGAGAAGACGCAACTGTATGCGACGGGAGCCGCGATAAAAATCAGAACTGAGAGTTCCAGCAAAATGCATGGGCTCCCCACGTGCCGATAATAATGCTTTGCCTAACGGTTCATCGGCTGCACGAAATGCAATCCCTCTCAGTTGAGCGCCATCGGAGGAATTCAACGTAAATCGCACGTGATTAGTACCCACAACATCTGCATATTGAACAGTATGATTTGGGAAGGCAAAAACTGGCTGGCTGTTTCCAGCACCAAAGGGGCCGGCTTTTTCCATTTTATCGATGAAATTTGTCGTTACCGCTCGGGCACTAAGTGCTCCGTCGATTTTCATGTCATTTCTAACAATCGCCTGATTTACGCTCTTCGTTAAACGCTCATCTAGAAAGGTTCGGAAGGCACCTAAGTTTTCTCGTTTAATCGTAATGCCAGCAGCCATGGCATGGCCACCGCCTTTTTCTAGCAATTCCTCTTCCACCGCATCGCGCACTACCTTACCTAGATCAACACTGGGAATAGAGCGGCCAGAACCTGAGCCGATATCACGATCATCAAACGAAATTGCAAAGGATGGGCGACGAAACCGATCCTTGATACGTGAGGCTAACAAGCCCACTACCCCAGCATGCCAAGTATTACTTTCGACAACCAACACCGATGGCCCCTCACCCAAACCAATTTCGGCATCTGCCTCATCAATGGCCTGTTTTAACATGACCTGTTCCATAGCCTGCCGCTCGCTGTTGAGCTCGTTGAGCTGGATGGCAATTTCTTCAGCTTCAAGTGGATCGTTGGTGGTCAGCAATCTGGCACCCAGTGCTGCATCCCCAATGCGGCCCCCGGCATTAATGCGCGGCCCTAAGACAAAACCTAAATGCCAAGGCGCAGCGGGCCCATCTTGACGGGCAGCCTTTGCGAGAGCTACCAATCCAGGATTACGCTGCTTGTGCATAATTTCGATCCCACGGGAAACGAATGCACGATTAATGCCTTTTAAAGGAACGACATCACAAACAGTGCCTAGGGCAACGATATCAAGCCATGCCATGAGATCTGGAGGGGCAGAATTTTCAGAAAAGAAACTTCGGCTCCGTAATTCACGGTTCAATGCAACGAGAGCAAGAAAGACAACCCCAGCGGCACATAGATGGCCTTGCCCTGACATATCGTCATCACGGTTTGGGTTCACTAAAGCCACTGCTTTCGGCAGAGTTTCACCAACCTGATGATGATCCAATACGATTGTATCGACGGCCAGTTTCTTTGCCAAGGCAAGCGCCTCAATACTGGTAGAGCCGCAATCGACGGTTACAAGTAATTTTGCGCCCCGCTCAATCAATTCTTTGATGGCTGGCCCATTGGGTCCGTAGCCTTCAAAAATGCGGTCAGGGATATATATTTCCACCTCCAAACCACAGTGACGTAAAAACTTCGCCAGAAGAGCAGAGGAAGTTGCACCATCGACATCATAATCACCAAAAATCGCGACTGGTTCACTCCTTTGAACAGCGTCAGCAAGCCGGGTTGCCGCCCTATCCATATCTGTTAAGGATGATGGATCGGGCATTAACTCTCGCAAGGTCGGATTTAAATAACCGGGCGCTTCTTCAAGGGTGACCCCTCGCCCCGCCATTACCCTGGCCACCATTTCATCAATTCGTAACTGCTCGACCATTGCTTGGGCTTGGCCGATTTGTGCACGAGTTGCCCTTTCCACCCAGCGTTGACCTGTGACAGATTGTTCAACTTCTAAAAATGCGCGTTCAGTTTGATCCATTTGGCTTATTCTATGACATGGGTAAAGTAGTGAAACACGGCTGTGTCCTTTACACCATTGAAACTTCCTTGATTTCGTCTTTGGGTTTTAATGCGCGCCAATGAGCTGTTGCAAATGCGAGTACAATTATTCCGCCTGTTTGATGGAAAAGCCCCCAAGAGATTGGCACTTGCAGTAACAGGGTCATGATCCCTATCAATGCTTGGACACTCACCAGTAGAAACAACATCCAAGCACGGCGTCCATGGGTCGTAATTGGCTCTCTACGGCTGACTACCACCGCATGAAATAAGCAAACGATCCATAAAAAATAGGCCGTTATTCGATGTACAAATTGAACAGTCAGAGCGTTATCAGTTAAATTGGTCCAAGCGGGTTGCAGTATCCACATACCCTCAGGCACCCATTCACCATTCATGGTTGGCCAAGTGTTGTAGGCCATGCCAGCGTCCAATCCAGCGACAAGACCGCCTAAAAATATTTGTATCAAGACCAGCAAGACTAACCCGCCGCCTTGCCATTGTCCGGTTAGCGATTTGCTATGTGTGTGCCGTGCCAAAGAACGGGCGACCCAAATCACTGCAATCAACAAAATGCACGCTGCAACCAAATGTACGGCCAGACGAATTTGGCTGACATCGACGCGGTCTGCCAGACCAGATTTTACCATCCACCATCCCAGAAACCCTTGAAAGCTAACAAGGGCAAATAGGAACAACACTGCGGGTTTAAGCCATCGGTTCAAATTGCCTCTAGCCCAAAAGAAAATCATCGGCAACAAAACCGCAAGGCCAGTAATACGCCCTAGAAACCGATGCCCCCATTCCCACCAATAAATCATTTTGAACTGATCAAGAGTCATTAAGCTATTTTGCTGCTTAAATTCCGCTGTTGTTTGATAAGCGATAAATTCACTTTCCCAATCAGCCAAGGAAAGGGGCGGCATAAATCCCCGGATTGGTGCCCACTCGGTTATGGAGAGCCCTGAATCGGTCAGCCGAGTTGCACCACCCACCAGCACCATGCCAGCGACAAGTACTGCTAGGCAATAAAGCCATAGGCGTACTGAACGATAGGGGTCGAGATACAAGTTTTTATCAGATGCGGGCATATTTTTTGCTAAGGCTAAGGATACTGAGGTCGTTTTGGTATCACTGACTTAAAATGTAAAGCCAATCCTAAGGGTAACTCTAGCTTTTCGTCATTCAATTTCGTAAATCATTCCCACCGAACTCGTGAACTCTACAAACCCCTATGAAAACCACCCTCTCCTTGCGAACAAAAAAATTCATTGGAACATTTTTTATTATCATTTTGGTGGTGCTTTATGCTCTCGTTGCAGTAGCTATTGCCAGCGCAATCTTAGCCGATGCTCCATGGTACGCGCATCTCGCATACTTTGGTTTGAGCGGTGTGCTGTGGGTGGTTCCTGCCATGGTCATTATAAAATGGATGGCAACACCCAGTCGTTCTTAAAGTACATCAAGCCGATGAAGGTTTGTACTCAACCTTGTGGGCAGGCCACTTGTTAGCGGCGCAAAGTGACGCATACGTTGATACAAGCCATTTACTGAAATTC
>JAZGFF010000112.1:0-5614 GCA_036479095.1 Rhizobiaceae bacterium
GGAAACACAATGGCTATAAATCTCGAAAAGTGCTCTACAAGCTACGCGCCCACCGGGAAAGGTATCGTAACCGGAAAGGGCGTGGGTGATTTCGATTTTCTCGCGGGAAATTGGCATATTCGGCACAAGAGACTGAAAGACGGTACCAAGAATGCCTGGGAGCGCTTCGACAGCACTGCGACCGTTCACCGTGTGCTGGGTGGAATGGGTAGTATTGAGGAACTGCGAAAAACTGATGGCAGCTATATGGGGATGGGCGTCCGCGTCTGGCTACCCGAATTGAAAAAATGGGCTGACCATTGGACGAGTGCAGATAACGGCGTCGTCAACGCTCCCCAATTTGGTAACTTTATCGATGGCGACGGAGTATTCATTACTGAGGAGGAAGTGGACGGCATAAAATGGCAATATCGTGGTATGTGGGACCGGATTACTTTGGAAAATTGCCGTTGGCATCAGTCGGCATCGAAGGATGGCGGCAATAGCTGGGAATGGAACTGGTGGATGGAATGGACGCGCCAGAGCTCGCTCGGCACATTGTGAATTAGAAATGGTACCAGAACTTGAACCGCAAAGGACCAGCAGTAGAATGAACAAAATTCTTGAAGTCATACAAGTCAGCCAAGCCTATAGTCATTACGAGAAGGTGATCCGCTGCCATGGTGTCATCGACCCGACAATCAGCCGCCTGAAATGGTATGATATAAACCATAGTGACCACCCCATTGAACAAGCGATCCGCGATCTTGCGCAAAGTTTTGTGTCACGCAAACGGACATCTGAAGGAAGCCCATCGGCCCAAGAATTGGGTTTCGTTCTTTTGCATCGGTGCGGTGAAGGGTTCTATTTTCTGGGGCTCTGCACGTGGCGTGGAAACAATGAACTTTGGAAAACTATCTTCTTCTTAGAGGCTGACACGATGGAGAATTTTGCGCTCTTCCCGCAGGATGAACCACACAAAGATACGTTTTGTGTATGGGAACTGTCTGTGGTGTGCCATGAGACGCAGGCATGGACAACTTACCTGACATCAAACCGAACTGACCAAGATGCAGACAGGTATTTGACGACAGTCATTTAGAAGCGGTCATTGGCGCCGCCGCAGCGAAGGCTAACTTCGCCCCGCACTGCAGCCATCCACGCCACCCCCCAACTTTACAAATCTTTACACACCAGACGAATTGCTGAAACGAACGCGGGTTAGTTTGTTTTCATGGAGAGGTTAGCCAACTCAAAACCTCCCTGCCTTCGGTCCTCCCGCTGAGGGCTTTCAACAACAGGAGATGCAAATGACCACTTCACAGAAAACCAACGCCCCTAAAGAACGTCGTAAATTTATCCTCATCGCAGGTGTAACAACCGTGTTGATCGCTGCGTCTTTTGGTGTGCAAGCCATTGCCGAAAGCAAGCCTTACCAACACGCTAGATTATACATTTCATCCAGCGATGCCCCAAATCCATTCGTTCATAAAGTTGGGTGGGGCGATCACAAATATAAGGGACGCAAGCGCTTTTCAACGATGAGCGATGCTGAAATTGATAAAGCTGTTACCCGTGCCGTAAAGCACGTTGCAATTGAAATCGATGCAACCGCCGATCAAGAGGCAAAAATCACCACGCTTCTGACCGCCCTAGCCAAGGACATGAAACCCATCCGTGGAACTTTCATCACGGCAGGAAAAGAGATGCGAAGCCTGCTCTTGGCGCCAACCATTGATCGAGCAGCACTGGAAAAAATTCGTGCCGAGCGGTTGGATGTGGCAGACAGAGCAAGCAAGGAACTCGTCAGCGCTCTGGCCGATGTTGCTGATGTTTTGACCCTCAAGCAACGTAAAATTCTAGAGCAACGCATGGAGCAATTTAAATCCATGCGTCACCGCTGGAACCGTGGTTAAGTTCGGGCTAGGATAAACCAATGAGCGATTACATCCTCCTCATTGAAGATGACAACCGCCTTGCCGAGATGGTCCGTGACTATCTCGGCGAGAATGGTTTTGACGTCACTATTGCCGGCACAGGTGTCGAAGGCATAGACATGCACACTGCCCACGGTTTTGATGCAATCATCCTCGATCTAATGCTCCCAGATATCGATGGCCTTGAAGTCTGCCGAACCATTAAGGCCCATGATAATGTGCCAATCATCATGCTCACTGCCAAGGGTGATCCAACGGATAGGATCATTGGTTTAGAAATTGGCGCTGATGATTATCTCCCCAAACCGTTCGAGCCCAGAGAATTACTTGCCCGCCTTAGAGCCGTGCTACGCCGTAGTAAAAGCAACACGAAAGCAGAGGTGTTCCACTTTGGGCGCTTAGAAATTGATACTGGTGGAATGCGCGCATCAATGGATGGAACCCCATGTGATCTCACTGCTTATCAATTTAAGTTACTCAACATTATGGCAAATTCACCGGGGCGGGTTTTAAGTCGTGAAATCTTAATGGACCAGTTAAAGGGCGAAGACCTTGAAGCCTTTGATCGCTCCATCGATGTACACATATCTCGAATCCGCGCCGAGATTGAAGACGACCCGAAAGCCCCAAAACGTATCATCACGATGCGGGGCGCTGGCTACGTTTTCGCCAGACAACAAGATTAAAGACACCCATGATTAAACGCCATCTGCATCGACAAATATATGCCGCCATCATCGCCTCTTTATTGTTGGTCGTCTTGGCCACAGGGGTGGTATTTTCCCTGACCCAACGCGATGGTTTAGACCGTCAAATCTACACCATAATTGCGCGATTAACTTGGGTAGCCTTACCTCCAGCAACTGCACCGTACGACGAACAGGCCGTTGCCCTAAACAAACTTGTGGAGGGATCAAATCTCGCTGTTTCTTTGTATGACAAGGACAAACAATTGATCGCCGCCTACGGAAAAGCTATCCCATCCCCGACAGATAATTTTAAACTCGATGGATGGCATCGCCACCGTGGTGTACGTGGTTTTCGACCCGTCTGGGTAACCCGACTTCCCGATCAACGATGGCTCGCCGTTAATCCGCGTAGTCCCAACGATACCACCCCACTGATAAAATTATTGCTGCTGTTGTTCAGCATCACTCTCGCCGTTGGCCTTGCTTCCTATCCCCTCGTTCGACGCTTAACAGGCAGGCTCCAGAGATTACAATCCACCGTTGATATCGTAGGCTCTGGCGATCTTTCCACCCGCGCTAAGGTGGAAGGCCATGATGAAATCGCCAGCCTTGCAACCAGCTTTAACGATGCGACTGATCGGATTGAAAAGCTGGTAGAATCGAACAAGCAGTTGCTAGCTAACGCTTCCCATGAATTACGCACCCCCCTAGCTCGCATTCGTCTTGGTGCCGAAATGCTCAAGAACAAGCGCGACCCGAAACGGCAAGTGGCACTGGAGCAAGACATCAGCGAACTGGATGGCCTGATCGATGAAATCTTGCTTATGAGCCGCCTTGATAACCAAGGGAGTTCGCAGAAGTTACAATCTACAGAGCAGATAGATTTGCTAGCCTTGGTAATAGAGGAGTGCTCCCGATACGAAAATTGTTCTGTGGAAGGTGATCGCGCGGAGTTACTCGGCGATGCAACTTTACTAACCCGTATGCTTCGGAACCTGTTGGACAACGCAATGAAACACGGCACCCCACCAGTGTTAGTGTCAATTACCGCAGGCTCATCCATATTGCTAACGGTCACAGATAACGGCACGGGTATTCCCAAAGCACACTACGATTCAATATTCCAACCTTTCCATCGAGCACCTGGCAAACAAAATGTTCCAGGCTACGGACTTGGCCTTCCGCTCGTCAAACAAATTGCTGAAGCCCACGGCGGCAGTGTTGAAGTTCTAAAATCACGAAATTCAACATTTAGCATTGGAGTTACTTTACCTCGCACCACATGAAGACTGACGAAGAAGCGTGGGGAGATACGTTTTTGGGTGGCGTCATTTTATCAATAATGCCATGCCTTCCTCATGATTAACTTTTCCTCACCCCGTCTAACACCAACTACCTGGGCGTGGTTAATTCTGCTCTCCATCATTTGGGGCGGGTCTTTCTTGTTAGGGCGCATTGCAGTACAAGAAGTGCCTCCGCTCACTCTGGTTCTCGCCCGTGTTTCCCTCGCGGCAATTGCCCTTAGCTTGCTGTTGCTCTGGCGCAAGGGTGATTTCCAACACACATGGAAGTTATGGGGTGCGTTTGCGGTGATGGGGACTTTAAACAACATCATTCCCTTCGCCTTGATCTTTTATGGGCAGAAGGAAATTGGCGCGGGATTGGCCGCCATCATCAACGCCATGACTCCAATCTGGACCGTTATCATTGCCCACCTTGCGACGAACGATGAGCGCCTATCCTTGAACAAAATTATTGGTATGAGCCTTGGGTTTTTGGGTGTCGCCATACTTATCGGCTCCGATGCAGTTGCAGGGCTAAGTGCTTCTGTTATTTCCCAAACCCTCGTTATTGGCGCAACAATTTCTTATGGATTTGCCGCCGTCTATGGCCGCCGTTTTGCAAACATCCCACCGATTGAAACAGCGCGCGGCCAACTCACAATGTCCACTCTCATTATGATACCTGTTGCTCTCTTCATCGACATTCCATGGACACTCCCCATGCCATCGAGCGCAGCGATATGGTCGGTAATTATACTCGCTCTCGTTTGCTCAGCTTATGCCTATATTTTATTTTTTCGCATTTTGAGTAGGGCTGGTGCTGTGAATGTTTCGCTAGTGACTTTGCTGGTACCCGTATCAGCAGTAATACTCGGAATTCTCGTAATAGGAGAAACTCTTACATTTCGACAACTCCTTGGCATGGCAATAATAATGGCAGGCTTGATTGTTATCGACGGTAGATTACTCAAGAATATTAGATCTTAATCAGCTTCCCTAAAGCCTTCATCGTCTGCATGTTCCGCTAACCAAAGCGCAACAGTGAGCGCTGTTCTAGCCTCTTCAGCAGGAGCAAGCATATGCTCTTCAACCAGTTTCAGCCCAGCTAAAGAGAACCATCGATTGATTTGCACAGTACTCATACCAAGACGGCGATGGGCATGATTATCCCGTAAAAATTCAAACTCATGGGGGGAAAAATCAACAATCAAAATACGCCCGTTTTTATTCAAACGCCTCTTTGCATGACGAAGGGCCAGGCCCGGGTCTTCTAAAAAGTGCAATACTTGGTGTAAAATAATCAGGTCAAATCGCTCACCATCTCCAAGCCGGTAAACATCTCCATGGCGAACCTGAATATGCTCATAAGCATCATCCGCCAAGGCAGATCGAGCAACTGAAAGCATGTCGTGGCTGGTATCCAAGCCCACACCTCGCTCCAAGTTTGGTGCAAACAATTGCAATATGCGGCCCGTACCTGTGCCAAGATCAAGCATGGTTTTAGGGGGCACCCCATCTTTACCCACCAAACCCATTTTCAGCATTACGGTTTCCACATCATCTTCCGCAACGTGAAGCGAACGCATCTTGCTCCAACTTTCAGCATTGGCTGCAAAATAATCGCTCGCCCGTTGGCTACGTTTTTCTCGAACTGCTTGAAGCATTTTATTGTCAGCAACAATTTGCTGATCATCTTGTGCCAAGGGCTTCAACACAGTGTTCAAAA
>JAZGFF010000113.1:0-3348 GCA_036479095.1 Rhizobiaceae bacterium
TTCTTTAACATCGATACCATCTTTTGCTTTAGTTAAGTAAAGGGTCTCGATCATTCGCCAAACATAAATCACAGCAATGCATGAGGACGCCACGATTAAGAATGATATGGGCCACCAACCCTTTTCAAACGCCGCGCTCATAAGTACCCATTTCGACACAAAGCCAGCCGTGCCGGGTATCCCAATCAAGCTTAACCCACCCACGACGATCGCCGCACTCGTCCAAGGCATCTTTCGGCCAAGGCCAGCCATGTTCGGTAATAATGGAGAACCAGTTTGATAGATGATTGCGCCAATTGCTAAGAAAAGCGCCCCTTTGGTTATTGCATGGTTGAAGAGGTGCGCCATGGTCGCGCTCAGGCCAGTGACACTCAAAAAGGATATACCAAGGAGCATATAACCGATCTGCGCGATTGAAGAATAGGCCAACAGCCGCTTAACATTCACTTGATAGACGGCAATGATGGAGGCTGAGAACATCGCGATAAGACCGAATGGCAAAATGATGAGCTCAAGGGTGTCTCGAGCAAAACCAAAATCTTTTGAAAAGACTGAAAACATAAATCGCAGCACAACATAGATAGCTACCTTCGTTGCGGTTGATGCAAGAAAGGCCGTTACAGCAGACGGGGCATAGGTGTAGGCTCCAGGAAGCCAACGGTGCAAAGGATAGATTGCTAGTTTCAATCCCATACCAATCACAATAAATGCGTAAGCACTTCGTACGGTTCGATTGTCTTCCAAACCACGCAATCGCTCAGCCAAATCAACCATGTTAAGGGTGCCAGTTGCCATGTAAATTAATCCAAGGCCGATAACAAAAAATGTAGCACCAATCGTACCAAGAATTAGGTAATCATAGGCAGCCGAAAGTGCCCGTTTATCTTTCTCAGCCCCAAGGGCAACAAGCACATAAGTAGAGAGCGATGAAATTTCTAAAAACACGAAAACATTGAAGGCATCACCCGTGATTGTCACGCCCATTAAGCCTGTAAAGCAAAGCATGTAGCAGGCATAAAAAAGTGTGTGATGTCGTTCCGCAATTTCCTTTGTGATGCTGGTTCTAGCGTAGGGAAGAACAACAAGGCTAATGATTGAAACAATCACCAATACAAAAGCATTGGCAGCGTCTATCCGGTATTCAATGCCAAGAGGCGGCGCCCATCCTCCTATGTGATAAGAAATAACGGAACCATCCGTCACAATTGTAAGGAGATAAATCGAAGTAACAACAGCAACCATCGTTGCAATGAGACTTACGATAAAAGCCACGCCGCGATTGCCGAATAACATACACAAGGGGCCAGCCAAAAGGGGCGCCAACACTGTGATTATCGGCGTATGCTGTTGAGCTTGGCTAAGGAAAGAAGCTGCCATCACGCCCCAGCCTCTTTGGCTAAGTTTTCCAGTTCATCAAAGGAAGCCGCATGATCAAGTTCGAGAACCTCATCTTCCTCAATTGTCCCATAGCTCTCATTAATTCGTACAATCAATGCAAGCCCCAATGCGGTTGTAGCAATTCCAACAACGATTGCTGTCAAAATGAGAACATGGGGCAGGGGGTTTGAGTAAATTTCATTTGGGTTGCCCGTGAGTATGGGTGCCGTGCCCCCAGACACTTTACCCATGGAAATGTAAAGCATAAATACTGCCGCTTGAAACAGATTCAAGCCGACAATTTTCTTTAACAGGTTCCCACGAGCAACGACGATATATAGTCCTGTCATCATTAAGATGACAAACAGCCAGTAGTTCATATGGCCAAGAATATATTCAGTGGAAAATAATTCTACCATCGAAATCACCAGTCCTTGTCATCGAGACGGGGTGGCCTGCCAGCAAAGGCATAATAAATTGAAAGCATTACAGCAAAAACCGTAATTCCAACACCAAGCTCAACAATAAGTATACCCAAATGTTGTCCTTTATATCCCTTCTCTGCAAGTACGTTGTAATCAAGGAAATTTGCTCCCAAGAGCAAGGAGACGATCCCAGTGCCAGCATAAATCAGAACGCCAAGGGCAACCAATCGGTGCACCTGGTAATCTGGAAAAAGTGCTCGCAGTCGTTGTAAGCTAAAGATCAAACCGTAAAGAACAAATGCAACTGCAAAAATCACACCAGCTTGGAACCCCCCACCGGGCCCAAAGTCGCCATGAAATTGAACGTATAGTGCGTAAAGTAAAATGGGGCCAACAAGAATTTTGGTGATGACACGAAGGATAAGGTGGTGATCCATTAACGTTCCTCACTCAAATTCTGAGTGCGACGTTTCCGGCGGCGCCCAGAACGACCAAGGCCGCTAAGTAACAAAAGAACCCCAAGACCCGCAGTGAAAACAACCGTTGTTTCTCCCAATGTGTCATAGCCCCTGTAGCTAGCAAGAACAGCGGTTACAATATTGGGGACATGAATGTCGTGCGGTGTTTTGGTAATATAATCAGGGCCCACATGCTGATGAATAGGTGCGTCGGGTGACCCGAAGTTTGGCATATCCAATGTGCCATAAATCAATGCCCCTCCGGTCAGCAGCGCAACGGCAACTGGAACGTATGAGAATTTTTTAGGTTTCTTTTCATCTCGTGCAGTTAGCGCAATCGTACCAAGCATTAAAATTGATGAAATACCACCGCCAACAGCCGCCTCAGTAAACGCAACATCAACTGCGTCCATCACGATGAATAAGAGAGCCGATAGCAGGCTAAAGACACCGGATAACATAACCACAGCAAAGAGCTTACGCACGACAGCAATAGCAATTGCTGTCGCAACAAGAGCGGTGAATAACAAAAGGGTGAGAGCAAGTTCCATCAGCTTTTTCGTTTCTTTGAAATGGACTTCAATTTACGAGTTGCTGCCTTCGGCTTTGCGCGAGGTTTTTTTGCTGTCACATCTTCGACGATGTCTTTTGGGCGGGATCCAGAAACAAAAGCTGCATTTGCCACAGCGTGAGAAGCCGTCGGTCCAGTTAGAAACAAAAATAGAATGATAATGGCAATCTTAACGCTCACCAGTGTGAATCCAGCCTGCAACATGAAGCCAAGAAGAATTAAGCCAGCACCAGCAGAATCGATAATTGATGCGGCATGAAGGCGCGCCCAAAAATCACCAAGGCGCACCATCCCCAATGAGCCAACAAATAGGAAAAATCCGCCAATGATAAAGGTTGCCCATGAGAGCAGATTGATTGATAAATCGACCATCATCCCCTCGTCTCTTCTGGAGCATCGCCGAGTCTGCGATACCGAAAGAATTTCAAGACAGCGATGGTACCTACAAAATTGATCAGCGCGTAGAGCAGGGCGATATCAAGAAAATCTGGGCGTTCAAAGAGCAAACCCATTGCCC
>JAZGFF010000114.1:0-2978 GCA_036479095.1 Rhizobiaceae bacterium
TTTGCAGGCCATGGATGACGCGGCAGATGGCGATTTGGTGTTCACAAATTTTGTAGATTTTGACCAACTCTATGGTCACCGCCGCGATGTCCCTGGCTATGCGGCTTGCCTAGAGCATTTTGATCATCGATTACCAGAATTAGTGGCCAAAATGCGGGGCGGCGATATGATGATATTAACTGCCGACCACGGAAACGATCCCACTTGGCATGGTACGGACCACACCCGTGAACAGGTTCCTGTGCTGCTTATCGGGCCTCAATTGCCAATGGGGAATCTAGGCAACCGTGAAACATTTTCAGATATTGGCGAGACAATTGCTGCCCATCTGGGCATTCAACAAGGCCCCCACGGGAGGAGCATGATATGAACCAATCTTTTAGATTTACTGCCGATAAAGACGGGGCTTTGAACGCGGAAATGAAAGAAGCCTTTTCCACCCAGGGAGTGCTGGTTTTAGAGGATTACTTAAGCGGTGACGAAACTAAACATCTTCGCGATGCAAGCGCACGACTGGTCGATGAATTCGACCCAGATACCGTGCGTACCGTTTTTTCTGCTAGCGACCAGAACCATGCAAAAGACACTTACTTTAATGAATCTGGCGATAAGGTGCGTTATTTCTTTGAACCGGGTGCCTTAGATAGCGAAGGTAATTTAACACGAGATAAGCACTGTTCTTTGAACAAAATTGGCCATGCACTTCACGATCTTGACCCAGATTTTTCCAAATTTTCCCACAGTGCAAAGCTTGAACGAACTGCCCTCGATTGTGGCTTACTCGACTCGGGGCTTATACAATCGATGGTAATTTTCAAGCAACCTGAAATTGGTGGCGAAGTGGGGATGCACCAAGACGCTACCTATCTCCACACTGATCCAATTTCAGTGGTAGGGTTCTGGTTTGCCCTTGAAGATGCGACAACGGAAAACGGGTGCCTGTTTGGATTGCCGGGCTTACAGGGGCGCCAACTAGCAGAGCGGTTCCATGCCAAAGCTGATGGAAATGGATTCATAATGAGCCAATTATCGGATGAGGATATGCCGATGGATGATGCCATGGCGATGGAAGCCCCGGAGGGGACATTGGTGTTATTAAACGGAATTTTCCCCCATGCTTCCCATCCAAACTTAAGCAAGAAATCTCGCCAAGCCTATGCGCTTCATATGATTGATCGCGAAACAAAATGGTCTACAGACAATTGGTTGAAACGAGGGGCAACTATGCCGTTACGTGGATTTGAAAAAACATGAGTGTTGTACGCATCGTAGCTAACCTTGAAAGCAAGTCGCCGAAGGAGCTGGCAAATTTTTATCAAACAATATTCGATATGAAAATTGTCATGGATTTTGATTGGATCACTACCTGCCAAGCAACAAACACTGCGCCCATTCAACTGAGCGCGGCAAGCCAGGGTGGATCAGGAACCGCTGTTCCAAACCTTTCAATCGAAGTCGATAATTTAGAAGAGGTGCTCAATCGTGCAATCGCTAATGGTGTGGAAATTGAATACGGGCCAGTGGATGAGCCTTGGGGAGTCCGGCGGTTTTACATACGCGACCCCGCAAATAACTTGCTCAATATTTTAAGCCATAAGGAATAATTATGCTAAAGGCAGAAATTCATTGTCACATTGAAGGGGCCGCCGATCCAGAATTGGTGCTTCGGTTAGCTCGCAAATACAAACTCGATTTAAATGATATAATACGAGATGGGAAATATATTTGGTCGGATTTCACGACGTTTTTAAGCGCCTATGATGGGGCTTCTTCGGTGTTTCGTGAGCCGGATGATTATCGGCTCTTAGCCTATGATTATTTTTCAAGGCTTGCCGAGCAAAATGCGATCTATGGGGAAGTATTTGCCTCTTCTGATCATGGCGCGATGATGGGTATTGGTTACAGTGACATGGTCACAGCCATTGGTGCTGGAATAGAGGATGCCCGAAAAGAACATGGTATTGAGGGGCGGATCATCATGAGCTGTGTTCGCCATTTGGGGCCAGAAGCTGCAGAAAATGTTGCCGAGCAAACCGTTAACAATCCGCATCCTTTGCTCACAGGATTTGGTATGGGTGGCGATGAACGCTCTTTCACAGTTGAAGATTTTGCTACCGCATTTGCGATCGCTGGCGATGCGGATCTTGGATTAACCGCCCATGCTGGAGAATTTGCAGGGGCCGAAAGTGTACGCGATGCCCTTGATCACCTTCGTGTTACACGTATAGGGCACGGTGTTCGTTCAATTGAAGACAGTAAGTTGGTCGAACGGTTGGCGGAAGAGAAAATAGTTCTGGAATGTTGCCCTGGCTCCAATATTTCATTGGAGGTTTACCCGAATTTCAAAGCCCACCCTCTTCGGAAATTGTTGGAGGCTGGTGTACGAGTAAGTTTGAACTCTGACGACCCGCCATATTTTTTCACAACTCTCGAAAATGAATATGAAATAGCAAAACAGCATTTTGGCTTCAGTAATGATGAGCTTAATCAATGTACAAGAACGGCCATTGAAGCTGCTTTTGTGGACACAGCTACACGCAACAGACTATTTAAACGGTTGGATAACTTTGCCTAAGCGCCCATTGCAATTTGCATGAACCGCTTGAGAAGTTAAGATTAAGAAAATGAATGGTAATTTAAGGACGCCCCATGGAAAACGTTACCCTTGTTGATCACCCACTGGTTCAACATAAGCTCACTATTATGCGCGACAAAAACACCTCAACTGGCGTATTTCGACAATTACTACGTGAGATATCCTTGTTGCTTTGTTATGAAGTAACGCGCGATTTGGAACTGACCACCAAGAGCATCGAAACCCCCATGGAGCAAATGGATGCGCCGACTTTAAAAGGCAAAAAACTTGTATTTGCGTCTATTCTTCGTGCTGGAAACGGCTTGCTTGAAGGCATGTTGGATTTAGTTCCCTCCGCTCGCGTTGCCCATGTTGGTCTTTATCGTGACCACGAAACATTGGA
>JAZGFF010000115.1:0-11394 GCA_036479095.1 Rhizobiaceae bacterium
ATATGATTGAAATTATTTATCGCCCCTATCACGAAACCCTTCGCCAACTGATGGCAGGAGCAATGCAACTGTTTGGCTATGCAGTATTGGTTGACTGCCACTCGATGCCGTCTTCTGGTGCAAATTCAAAAACTACAAAACAAACAGATATTATCATCGGCGATCGATATGGTACCTCCTGTAATGGAGAAATATCGCGGGAAATAATCCGTCGATTTTCAGATTTAGGATACAACGTAGCACGTAACACACCCTATGCCGGGGGCTTCATCACCGAACATTATGGCCGCCCCTTAAAAGGTCTTCATGCAGTACAAATCGAAATAAACCGCGCCCTTTATATGGATGAAGCCACCTTGCACCCAACAGCAGAATTTCAATCCCTTGCTGATGATATTCACAGCGTGATGGCGCATTTAGTAAATCTTTCCGATAGTGGATTTACCCCGATTTCTGTTGCGGCTGAGTGAGCAAAATCGTAAGGCAAAGTATGACCCAACCACCTGTCGATGAGCTGACCAAATTCTTCCACATTCTTTGCGATGCCGCCGAGAAGCAAACCCTTCCACGCTTTCGCACCCGTCTGGCAATAGACAATAAAGAAGCGGAAGGTTTCGATCCTGTAACGGAAGGCGACCGCGAAGCTGAGAGAGCAATTCGCGCGCTGATTCAGCAGCATTACCCCGATCATGGTATCATTGGTGAAGAATTTGGCGCTCACAATGAAACTGCGGAATTACAATGGGTGATCGACCCTATTGATGGCACCCGTTCTTTTATTTCAGGCCTGCCCCTTTGGGGAACCCTGATCGGGCTCTATCAAAATGGCATCCCGATTGCTGGTGTGATGGATCAACCCTATCTTGGCGAGCGCTATTTAGCCGTCGATGGCAAAGCCAATATGTTCTATCAAAAGGGCAGCCCAACGCCTTTGGCCACCAGTTCAATCAACAAATTATCAAACGCCACCCTCTTCACCACCAGCCCCCATTTGATGCAGAACACCACGGATGAAGCATATTTTAATGTTGAACAACAGGTGGAGCTCTTCCGCTATGGTTGCGATTGCTACGCCTATACCATGCTGGCTGCTGGTCAGATCGATCTGGTTATTGAAACTGGCCTGTTCATCTACGACATTGCAGCACTGATCCCCATCATCGAATCCGCTGGGGGTGTGGTGACGAACTGGCAAGGCGAAAGTTGCGCGAGCGGTGGACAAATTTTAGCTGCCGCAAACCAAGAGTTGCATGAGCAAGCAATGGATGTGTTGGTATAATTTAACCCCCAAAATCACCAGCGCAACGCGCACCAGCAAACGTAAGACTATAGGAAATACCAACAGGGCAGCGCCGAACGCTACCCCCAGCACCCTCACATCCGGGCAACTGCGCTCATGGTTCCAGCACCAATCTTTCCATCAATTGTACCAAAATAGTAACCGCCCGCTTTCAATTTTCTTTGTAGCTCAAGGCGGAAGTTTTTTGACCAAGCGGTTGAGTTGGTGCGCAATTCTTTGATGGCAAAAGCATATTTACGTTTTAAAGATTGATAGTACCACTCAGCTGCTTTTTTGCTATTTTTCTTTACGCCAAGGCCGCCATTGTAATAGCGGGCAGTCGAGTACATCGCCCTAGCATAGTTTTTCTCAGCCGCTTGTTTGAAAAGTTTAAATGCTTTGCTAAGGCTCTTTGGAACGCCTTTACCCTTTGCGTAGAGGTGAGCCAAATTATCCATCGCTCTGGGGCTTCCTTTTTGAATCGCTAAATTATAATTACGAACGGATGCGGTTAGGTTTTTTGGAATACCGCGCCCTCCCTCGCTTAAAAACGCATAATTTGTCATGGCGGACTTATTCCCTTTATCAGCACCCATTTTATAAAGGCGAGCAGCTTCACTAGCGTCTTTTTTCACACCGCGCCCAACTTCAAAATTGTATCCAAGATTGAGCATTGCTCGCGCACTACCCTTCTCAATTGCAGCTTTGTAATAACGAGTCGATTCTTCAGGATTTTCATCTATCCCGTGGCCACCTTCATACAAATAACCAAGATTGGTCATTGCGCGTATATACCCCCTGTCGGCAGCTAGTCGATAATACACAACCGCCTGCATGACATTTTTTGGAACCCCTTTACCGGTTTCATATAAATAGCCCAAATTTGTTTGCGCCCTCTTATCTCCTTCGCCGGAAGCCAATTGGTAATAACGAACAGCTTCAGAGTAGTTGGTTGGAATTCCCTTTCGCCCTTCATATAGGAAAGCCAAATTTGTCATTGCGGTTACATCGCCTAAATCTGCGGCATTTTTATAATACTGTGCGGCTTCAAAAATATCCTTTTTAACTCCCCGCCCAACTTCATAGTAATAACCTAAATTCAGCATCCCTCTGGCCGAACCCTCTTTAGCAGCTTCTGTATAATAATAGGCCGCCTTTACGTAGTCTTTTTTCAAAAGAGCTTCACCAATGGCATAATAATTACCAATCCGATTCATGGCTCCACCAGAGCCATTTTTCGCAGCCAGGTTGAAATATTTAAGAGCCTTTACCGTATCGGTTTTTACCCCCAATCCCTTATTGAACATTTCTCCATAGCCATAAAGTGCAGCCCCGTAATTACTTTGTGCAGCCAGTAAATAAAACTCCTGTGCACTGTCATACTTTTTTGCGGCATGAAATGATCTTGCTAATTGATAGCTCGTTTGATCATCCTTTGGAAAATTTTTATGAGCCGTTTTACAAGCGCGAATGGCTTCTGAACTGCGCTTTTCTAATGCAGCAAATTTCGTTGAATGGTCTGTTCGATTGTCCGTATCGCTCTTATTCGCCGCCAACCGATCACAGGCAACCATCATCGGGCTGGCCGATCTTAAACCTGGTTTGTTAAGCTTCAACACCGCAACCCGTTGTTGCTTCTTTGGCAATTTAATCATCGGAGCAGGTGCTTTTCCTATGAGCCCTTGTGATTTACTACTTTTTATACTTTCAATTTCAGCTTGAATGAATTTTGAATAAATGCTGTCCGGAAATTGCTGGATAAAAACGTTTAATACCGCGATGTTTTTCGTTCCAGTGATCTGCTTATAAACGCGCGCAGCCTCATCAACATTCAAAGCAGTCTGAGTATCTGCTGGCTGTACTGGTTCCTGCGTTGAAGCAATTACCTCGGGTTCGATGAGAAAAATCTGCCTCCCCGGTAGCGAGCCATAGGTGAAGGGCTCTTGTCCGCCATTGGTGCTCTCCAACACATCATCGCGTACTTTGCGAAACATGAACTGGATATCGACACCCGGCTGGCTCAAATTCTTCAACAGCGATTTTGTGTAAGGACTGTTGCGCCCGACCCCATCACTAGCAACACTACCCTCTTTAGCAGCAAAGCTCACCAGTGTTCCGCGCGCCGGTTCAACAGCCGCCAAACCGCGCCCCACTGCCCGGGACCCAAGGGAGCGTTTCATCGTCGTCACAAACGGGTTATTGCGGCAAGCATCAAGCAGAACTAAGCTTAACCCCTTCGCCCCACTGGCCGCATCAGTGAGCATTTGAAGGGGCACTGCTTCGTAATTGATATCCCGATCGGAGGCTAAAACCGCATCAACAGGAACCAGGTAATTGTGCTTGTTTACCTCCATGCCGTGGCCAGCATAAAAGATCAAAGCCACATCGGCGCCAGCCGCCTTGGCCGAGAAATCTCGTAATGCGAGCCGCATCGCTTGAAAGCCAAGGTTTTTGAGTTTGAGAACTTCAAATCCCATTCCCTCAAGCTTTTGCGCTAAATCATCAGCGTCATTTACAGGGTTAGGAAGGCTGGAAGCGTTGGTGTAATTTGAATTCCCGATCACCAGCGCAACCCGCGCACCAGCAAACGCAAAACTATTGGAAAATACTAATAGGATCGTGCCGAGCACCACCCCCAGCATGAACTTAAAAGAAAACTCACGGACAATCGAACCCATAGGCCCAGCACCTCCAATACCCCAAGATTGCCCCTCTTGAGACAAAAGAATGGCACGAAAGTTATCTCTTGCATAGATCATTTATCCGCCGCGACGAAGGAAAAGCCGTGAATAAGTTTTGTTGATAAAATAAACTTAGTTTCCAACCCCAATCATTACGACACCCGCAGAAGGGAACGGCGACGTGATTGTACACCGCCAGTCATTTCATTGGGTCCGGATTCAGTGGGTTGGCATTTGGTATTTGCTGATCCATCGAGCGAACTTAGGATCAGTGCCGCCAGGTTGAAAAACGGGCCTGCCTGACCGTGTTCACGGGTTTTGGTAAAACAAAATTTAGCCAGTAAGTGGTGCGTGAATGGAAAGTGAAACGATAAACAATGTCCCCCTGATCCTAGGAGGCAGAGCGTGAAGCTGAGCCAATTTTTATTCAAAAGCGCTTTGCGGCAAATGCCAAGCGCTCTGCTGTCCCCAACTGGAGCCTAACTGATGTTATTACTTTGACGGAAACCCACGGGAATTCTCTAGAAGGTTTTTGTGTGGCTGCTCATAGCAAGCACTGTCAAATTTCGGTTCCAGGAATAAAAGCATCAAAGCCCGCTAACAATTGTTCACGGAAGATCTCCTGCTCTTGCAAAATCTCGTGCTTAGCGCCGGTTATCGTTAAAAATGCTCCACAGCGCATTTTGTTTCCATAGGCCTCGATCGCAGAGGGGCTAACAACGGCATCATTACCGGCAGCCACAAGTAACGTCGGGATCGAAATAGCGTTGCAATACCCTGGTGCATTCACTTGAACCATTGCTCGGCAGGCGGCGAATAGCCAAGCGATCGTTGGCCCTGCGATTGCAAGCTGCGGAAATTTTGTCTGGATATCTTTGTTTCTTTGAAAGCGGGCAATATCTGAGGTTAATTTGTTGCCAATGAAAGGTTTATCATCATGGGATGTTCGATTTTTGGTAACATAACTGCGCCCAAATCCGATAAAGGTAAGAACGCCCAATATCCTTTGTAAAAAGCTTTGCTTCATGGGTATCTTGTTCAAAGCCAACAATGGAGAAAGCAAGACCATCCGCCGTATCCGATTGGTCAGGGCCGGTGCTGCAAGCAACGCAACTAAACTTCCCGT
This sequence comes from Rhizobiaceae bacterium, assembly GCA_036479095.1. Classification (GTDB taxonomy): domain Bacteria; phylum Pseudomonadota; class Alphaproteobacteria; order Rhizobiales; family Rhizobiaceae; genus Pseudahrensia. The sequence goes on from JAZGFF010000115.1 coordinate 5,087, forward strand.
TGAATGGGCGACAATATAGATAGGCGATTTGCAATCTGGTAATACAATCTCGGTCAAGATCGCCTCAAGGTCGGTTAAATATTGGCTGAAATTATCAACATGACCCTTGCGCACATCACGCAATTGCCGAGAAGAACCACCCTGTCCGCGCCAATCGAAAGTTAGAACCCCAAAGCCACGATCGCGCAACTCGGAAATCGTTTCAAAATACTTTTCGATATATTCAGTTCGCCCGTGCAACAACAACACCGTTCCTTTGGAAGGTCGAAGTGTCGCATCCCACCGCGCAAAGCGTAAACTAGCACCATCACTGGTATGCAATAAACCAACCGAAGCCCCCTCAGGAATTTGGTTTCCCTCAATAGCATAAAGCTGAGCTTTCGCTTGCTCTGGCTTGCTCGATTGATCCTTGGCTTCAGCACCCATGGTCAGGCATCCTCAAGTGGTTTTGAAATCAATTCATACATGGTACGGCCAATTTAGGGTTCATTTACGCTCTCTTTACTAAGGGGCTTGAATCAAATCAATATGTGCCCATATTTAAGGTGCAGGTGCCGCTTGGGCCTGTGTTGAGAACAAAGACTTGCCGCTAGGGAGTTTTCAAACTCAAACACTCAATAATTGCTCAAACGAGGATATAAATATGAGACACGTAGATTTTAGCCCCCTTTATCGCTCCACCGTCGGTTTTGATCGCCTGTTCAGCCTTTTGGATACAATGGGTAAACCAGAACAGACCTCTCCAGCTTACCCTCCCTACAATATCGAAAGAACGGGTGAAAACGATTATCGCATTTCCATGGCCGTTGCTGGTTTTGGAGAAGGCGATCTCGATATTGAGGCAAAAGAAAACACCCTTCTCGTCAAAGGCTCCCAACCAAAAGACGAAGACGAGGGAGAAATGTTATTCCGTGGTATTGCTGCCCGGAATTTTGAAAGGCGTTTCCAACTGGCTGACCATGTTGAAGTCCATGATGCCCACTTAAAAAATGGACTGCTTCATATTGATCTAGTGCGTAGAATTCCGGATGCCATGAAAGCACGTAAGATTTCCATTTCCCCTGATCAAAGCGAGGCCAATGGTAATGGCAACATTTCAGCCCCTACCAAACAAATCACCCAAAAAAGTATGAAGACAACAGCAAAAAAAGCTTAAATTCTGGAGCGATTTTGATGTCGCTATACAGTCGCTATACAAACGTATCTAATAACCCAGCCCTAGGCTTGCCCCCGGCATATCCTAGGGCTGGGTTTTGGTTTCCTTAAACTTTTGTCTTTCGTGATAACCTACAGGCAATATAGGACAGCAAAGCTTACCCATCTTGCATTTTCCATTTTACTACGCTAAGAAAGCACCTGAGAAGCGGCACCCTACCCGGTACCCCTCTGATTATCGGTAGCTTCTACCAGAACAATAATGGCATAATGACAATGCACCATCGCCTAAGAGTGATGCAAAGGTACGCTTGTGCGATAAATCCTTGATAGGAGAGTGAGTATGACTAAGACCCATAACCTATATGTAGGTACAACACCGCCAAAGGCGTCTTCGATCACCCCTATCAACAAACGTGCGATGGCTGAAGGGCTCTACGACCCACGTAATGAACACGATGCCTGCGGTCTAGGTTTTATTGCTAATTTGAAGGGGGTAAAATCTCACAAAATTATCGAAGATGGAATTAAGATTCTCGAAAACCTCGAACATCGTGGCGCAACGGGCGCAGACCCATTGATGGGCGATGGCGCAGGCATGTTGGTTCAAATACCCCATGATTTCTTTGTTGAAGAATGTGCCAACTCCGGTTTCGCATTGCCAAAAAATGGCGATTACGCCCTTGGCTTCTTCTTCATGCCGCAAGACAAAAAACTACAACAGCAAATTAAAACAATTGTTGAGAAAGTTGCGAAGGAAGAGGGGCAAGCATTACTGGGTTGGCGCGAAGTACCCTTTGACAACGCAAGCCTGTCTCAAGACCCCGAAATCATGGCTTCAGAACCTTCCCATTGGCAAGGCTTTTTCACTCGGCCAAAAGGTCTTAGCGATGATGAATTTGAACGCGACATCTATGTTGCCCGCCGCGTAATCTCCAATGCTGTGATTGCCGAAATTGGTCGCCGTGAAGACTTCTATCCAGTTTCGATGTCTTCTCGCACCGTTGTCTATAAGGGAATGTTCCTAGCCAACCAACTTGGCCCCTATTATCCAGATCTACGTGATCAGCGTTTTACCTCAGCCCTTGCGATGGTGCATCAACGTTTCTCCACCAACACTTTCCCCTCGTGGAAGCTTGCCCACCCCTATCGCATGGTTGCCCATAATGGCGAAATCAACACCAAGCGTGGCAACGTGAACTGGATGGCAGCGCGCCAAGCTACCCTCTCTTCACCAGAGTTTGGTGATGATATAAAAAAAATATGGCCCATCTCCTATGAAGGCCAATCCGATACGGCTTGTTTTGACAATGCCCTCGAATTACTTGTGCAAGGCGGCTATTCCCTCGCCCATGCAATGATGATGTTGATCCCTGAAGCTTGGGCAGGCAACCCGTTGATGGATGAAGAGCGTCGCTCCTTCTACGAATATCACGCTGCGATGATGGAGCCTTGGGATGGCCCCGCTGCTGTTGCATTTACTGATGGTCGTCAGATCGGCGCAACCCTTGATCGAAATGGCCTGCGTCCAGCCCGCTACTTCGTCCTTGATGATCATACGGTCGTTCTCGCTTCAGAAGCTGGCACCTTGCCTTTTGATGAAACAAAAGTGATCACTAAATGGCGTCTCCAGCCAGGTAAGATGCTGCTTATCGATTTAGAAAAAGGTGTCATAGTTTCTGATGAAGAAATTAAAAAACAATTGGCCAGCGCCAATCCTTATGACAAATGGCTTCAAGACACCCAAATTGTGCTGGAAGAATTAAAAGGCAATAAATCCTCTCCACGCCGCTACAGTGGCGAGGTACTTTTAAATGGCCAGCAAGCCTTTGGTTATACCCAAGAAGACATCAAAACTTTAATGACCCCGATGGCCACCACCGGCCAAGAGGCGCTTGGCTCAATGGGTACCGACACCCCAATTTCTGCGATCTCAGATAAAGCAAAACTACTCTATACTTATTTCAAACAAAACTTTGCCCAGGTCACCAACCCCCCAATCGATCCGATCCGTGAAGAATCGGTGATGAGCTTAATATCGTTCATTGGTCCACGCCCAAACCTATTTGATCACCAGCATCAATCTGCTGAAAAACGGTTGGAGGTGCGCCAACCCATACTGCGTAATTCTAGCCTTCAAAAAATCCGTGATATCAGCGACATCGGTGACAACCAATTTGTCTCTCGCGTTCTTGATACGACCTACAATGTTGACCACGGTCCCAATGGCATGAAAAAATGCCTCGAGCGACTTTGCCATCGGGCTGAAAAAGCCGTCAAAAGTGGTGACAACATCATTATCCTCTCCGATCGTCAATTTGGCGCTGAAAGGGTGGCAGTCCCCGCTTTGCTGGCTACCGCTGCGGTTCATCATCACCTAATCCGCAAGGGTTTGCGCACTTCTGTTGGCTTGGTGGTGGAATCGGCAGAACCACGCGAGGTTCATCACTTTGCAGTCCTGGCGGGCTACGGTGCAGAAGCCATCAACCCTTATTTGGCCTTTGAAACTTTGGCTGAAATGCATGCAAATGATTATTTCCCAAAGGAAGTCGATGCAAAAGAAGTAGTGCAGCGCTACATCAAATCCATCAACAAAGGCCTGTTGAAGGTAATGTCAAAAATGGGCATATCGACTTACCAATCCTATTGCGGTGCCCAAATTTTTGATGCGATTGGCCTTTCAACCTCATTTATTGAGGAATATTTCACCGGTACAGCCAGCCAAATTGAGGGCATCGGCTTAGATGAAATAGCCAAGGAAACCTTTGAACGCCATCGCGCTGCCTATGGCAATGTCCCAGTTCTACAACACGCACTTGAAGTTGGTGGCGATTACGCCGTGCGCTCCCGTGGTGAAAAACATGCTTGGTCATCCGATGAGATAACCAATCTTCAACACGCGGTGCGGGGCAACAGCCAAGACAATTACGATGCCTTTGCGAAATCAATCAATGAGCAGCCAGAAGGTTATTTGAATATTCGGGGGCTTTTCCGCCTCCGACCTGCAAAGGAGACTGGCCGCAAACCGATCGCAATCGACAAGGTTGAATCTGCCGCAGATATTGTCAAACGCTTCGCCACAGGTGCCATGTCCTATGGCTCAATTTCAGCGGAAGCCCACGAGAATTTGGCCATCGCCATGAACCGCATCGGCGGCAAGTCAAACACTGGGGAAGGCGGTGAAGAGATCGAACGCTTCACCCCGATGAAAAATGGCGATAGTAAACGCTCCGCCATTAAACAGGTGGCCTCAGGTCGGTTTGGCGTGACAACTGAATATCTCGTCAACGCTGATATGATCCAAATAAAAATGGCCCAGGGAGCAAAACCTGGGGAAGGCGGACAATTACCCGGCCATAAGGTTGACGCCGTGATTGCGAAAGTACGCCATTCCACCCAAGGGGTTGGTTTGATCTCCCCCCCGCCGCACCACGATATATATTCGATCGAAGACTTGGCTCAACTGATCTTCGATCTAAAGAACGTTAATCCCGCAGCTGATATTTCAGTAAAACTGGTCTCTGAAGTTGGGGTCGGAACGGTTGCTGCTGGCGTTGCAAAAGCGCGAGCCGACCACGTCACAATTTCGGGCATGGACGGGGGCACAGGCGCAAGCCCATTGACCTCAATTAAACATGCTGGTTCTCCATGGGAAATTGGCTTGGCTGAAACCCATCAAACATTGCTCAAAAACAAGCTCCGCTCGCGCATCACTGTGCAAGTCGACGGTGGTCTTCGTACCGGAAGAGATGTGGTTATTGGCGCGCTTCTGGGCGCCGATGAATTTGGATTTGCCACCGCTCCCCTGATAGCCTCAGGCTGTATTATGATGCGCAAATGTCATTTAAACACTTGCCCAGTTGGGGTCGCAACTCAAGATCCAGTACTGCGCAAACGATTTACCGGCCAGCCAGAACACGTCATCAACTACTTCTTCTTTGTCGCTGAAGAAGCTCGTAAAATTATGGCTGAGCTCGGTTTTGCCTCGATTAACGAGATGGTAGGTCAACTTGATGTCCTTGATCGCAATAATGCAATCAACCACTGGAAAGCGAAGGGCTTAGATTTCACAAACCTCTTCTATGATCCGAAAATGGGCGATGATGTGCCAATCTATCATTGTGAAACCCAAACCCATCACATCTCTGATGTGCTCGATCGTAAGTTGATCAAGCTTGCCAAACCCGCCTTGGAAAAACGTGACCCAGTGAAAATCGAATTGGACATTCATAATGTCGATCGATCTACAGGCACCATGCTATCGGGTGAAGTTGCTAAACGTTTCGGTCATGCTGGACTGCCCGATGATACTATCCACATCAAACTAAAAGGAACAACCGGCCAAGCTTTTGGCGCTTGGGCCACCCGTGGAGTGACGTTAGAGGTAGAAGGCGAAGGCAATGACTATATCGGCAAAGGCCTCTCCGGCGGCAAGTTGATTATTTACCCACCAAAAGCTGCAACTCAAATCAAAGCAACTGAATCAATCATTGCTGGTAATACAGTTCTCTACGGTGCGGTGGAAGGCGAATGTTATTTCAGTGGCGTAGCAGGCGAGCGCTTTGCCGTTCGCAATTCTGGAGCCATTGCGGTTGTTGAAGGTGTCGGTGACCATGGTTGCGAATATATGACAGGAGGCGTGGTTGCGGTTCTTGGTTATACTGGTCGCAACTTCGCGGCAGGTATGTCCGGCGGCATAGCTTATGTCCTCGATGAAGATGGCACATTTGCAAATCGTTGCAACCTTGCGATGGTTGATTTGGAACCGGTTCCAGAGGAAGACGATCTTATGGAATCTGAACATCACACAGGCGGAGACATCGAACACCATGGCCGTGTTAATGTCTCAAAAGACATGACCCGCCATGATGATGAGCGACTACGCCAATTGATTGAAAATCACCAACGCTACACAAATTCAACCCGTGCATCTGAAATATTGGATAATTGGGAAGAATACCGGCCTAAATTCGTTAAGGTTATGCCGACGGAATATCGCCGTGCATTGGCCGAAATCGAAGCGGCTCAATTGGCCTCTGGCGTTGCTGCAGAATAACTGAAAATATTTTATGAGTGCGAAGTATCGTATCGCCTCAATTGGAGAGAATTGATATGGGCAAGGTAACTGGTTTTCTGGAAGTTGATCGGCAGGA
>JAZGFF010000116.1:0-7080 GCA_036479095.1 Rhizobiaceae bacterium
GTTGTTCAAAAACCGGTTGGTGAGGTAACTTTTATAGCCAATGACATTGACCAACGACCTAAAATTAAAAGCACTTTTATTATAGCCGAGGCACCCTATCCAAAATGGTACGGAATTGGAGAAGTTAGTGATTCCATTGAACTGACCTTGGCTCGGTTTGATGATTTTAAATTTATTGGGGCTGTGAGTGATAGAAACTTCCCCCTGAACGATCAGCGTAAGGCAGATTACCATTTACTCATCAGCGCCTATCCGCGCGGCGATAATGTTCGCATGTACGGTAAATTGATCCGCGAAAAAGATGGGGTTATTCTGTGGAGTTCAGAGCAATTGTTCACCACACCCGCTTCGTTAGATAATCGGAATGTGCCAAAAATAGCGGGGAAATTTTTTGCACAACTGGCATCCCCTTACGGGGTGATTTATACAGACCTTGAATTGCAGAATGAGGCTGTGCTTGATCGTCAAAAGAAAAAGCTGCCCTGCCTCATCGCTACCTATCGCTTTAACGAAAATAGGAGCAAAGAAAATTTCATCAAAGCGCGAGCCTGTCTCGACAAGCTAATTGATAAAAGGTCGAAGCGTCCAAGTGTGTATGCGGCAATGACAATCTTGAAGCTACAGCAGTATGTAAGTCTGGGCGCCGATTACGAGATTGATCATTTAAGTACAGCAACGAAAATGGCCAAACTAGCTCTTCGCTATAATCCGCAAAGCGCCCGTGCCCATCAGGCAAATTTTAGGGTTCACCGCATAAACAATCACCAAGATTTAGCGAAAGCCGCGATCGCGAGAGCCTTGATATTAAATCCCTATGATACATCGGTCTTGGGCGATTATGGCTCCTGGTTGATTGCCCAAGGCCAATATGAAAAGGGCAAGGAAGCAATTCATCAAGCCGAAACTATTCTTGGCACCAGCCCAAATCAATTTGAGGTTGCAAAATTTATTGCCCACGAGATGCTAGGAGAGTTTACCAAAGGCAATGAAATTGCATCCCACCTAGATTATGCTCATTCTCCACTAAACGCCCTTTGCATCGCGTTAGCTGCCCACCGCCAAAACAATAACCGTATGAGTAAAAGTGCCATCGAATTCATAAAGCGCAGCTTTCCCAAATTAGCGATGAAGCCAAGAACTTATTTAGTCAAAAGTGATTTTAGCCAACTGATAGCTGAAGAACTTGCAAATAAATTATTACTTGTTCAACAAGCAGTAGCAGCCGCAAACCAGAATTAAGGGGCAGCTGTTTGCGCGCTAAAATGCCCTATTCAGCAGATTTCGTTTTTTAACCTATTGATTATATTAGTAAATTCTTATGTTACCTATACGTAACAGTAAGATACGTGCCGATCTGTTTAACTTTCCTGTAGCTTGCAATCTCCAGTACAAAAATAGGGCATGATTTTGAGTTTATCCTTGTGGTGATCGCAATATCATTTTTTTGAACTGGTCCATGTGTAGTACGACCGCGTTTGCAAGTGGCCGGTTGAGACTTACATGAAACCGTATTGTTTGATGTGCTGACCATCCCTCTTTTCAGCGCTATCGGCAGTATGGTTATCCCTTCGGGGAAGGCCCAAAGTCGACGGTTCGTCTCATCGCAAGATGGGGCGGGGGCAATCGTCAAGTCTTTGCAAAAAGACAGGCTTTGGGCTAACCCCCGCCGGCATTTCTCCATCACCGTTTGGATAGATACAGCAAATATATTTAGGCATTTCCGATTAAAATACCTGCGGCTAATACTAAAGCGCCGCCAAGTACAACTTGTAAGGCTGCCCGAAAAAACGGTGTTCCCATGTAACGGCTTTGTATCCAGGCAATCGCCCATAACTCTAAAACAACGATGGCGCCTGCAATCCATGTTGCCGTCCAAAAATCAGATATCAGGTAGGGCAATGCGTGGCCCAGGCCACCAAGGGTCGTCATAATACCGGAAGCAAGCCCCCGTTTAATCGGCGAGCCGCGACCGGTTAATTTGCCATCATCAGAGAGGGCTTCAGTAAAGCCCATGGATATTCCTGCGCCGATTGATGCAGCCAACCCTATCAAAAAAGTATTCCAGGTATTTTGAGTTGCAAACGCTGCTGCAAAAACAGGAGCAAGGGTGGAAACGGAGCCATCCATCAAGCCCGCCAGTCCCGGTTGTACGTAAGTCAACAAGAACTCACGCTGTTGTGTTTCGGCCTCCTCGTCGATCACACCGGTTTCTTCCAGCGCATCTGTGAGCTGGCTTGCCAAGGATATATGAGAACTTTCAGCCGCTTCTAAATCACCCAATAAAGATCGGGTACTGGCATCACGGCATTGCAAAGCCGCTTCAGCATAAAATCGCCGCGCTTGCTCTTCCATGCTTATGGCCTGTTTGCGTACCGCATCCACTCCAAGCGGTTTAACCAACCAATCTGCCGTTCGCTCATAAAAGCCCCGAACATGCTCGCGGCGCACCAAAGGCACGGTTTTACCAAACCTTTTAATATGCAATTCAAGTAACAATCGGCGATGCTCATGTTCCTCAGCAGCCATTGCATCAAATACACCGGCTGACCCAGGATAGTCCTCCCGTAAGCCATCTGCATAGGTTTGATAAATCCGCGCATCTTCCTCTTCAGAACTGATAGCAAGTGCCAAAATCTCTTGCTCTGTAAGGCTTTTAAAATCGCGTTTATTGTTGGGCAGAAAACGAAAGAATGCCAATGTGTTTATCCTCGCGAAATAGCGCAATTGTGTGAAAGTGGTTGATACCTATGCAGTATAACGCCAATAAAAGAGCAATCGCAATTACCCTGTCAAAAGTCACATTGACCCATGGAGTATAAAGGTGGAAATTAACAAGTCTCTTCTCGATCGGTTTGCAGAATTTATTGCTGGGCGCATTACCGCTCAATCTTCTGGCTACGAACCCTATACACCATCAGAACCCGAAATTTTATTACAAACCTTAGAACCAGGTGACGTGTTGCTGATAGAAGGCAATCAGCGTGTTTCAGCAGCGATTAAATATCTTACCCAATCGACCTGGTCCCACGCCGCCCTTTATATCGGTGATGCCTTGCCTGTCACAGAAAAGGAAAAACCCCAACCGCGATTGATAGAGGTGAATCTGGGGGAAGGTTGTGTGGCGATCCCGTTAAATAAATACGAAACCTACAACACAAGGATTTGCCGACCCGTTGGATTAACTCGAAAGGATCGCAAGGCTTTGGTGGATTATATGATTGATCACCTTGGGACAGCCTATGACACACGCAACATCCTAGATTTATTACGATACCTCCTACCAACCCCGCCCGTCCCAACGCGTTGGCGCCGAAAAATGATTGCCTTTGGTTCCGGTGATCCGACCCGTGCAATTTGTTCCACCCTCATTGCCCAAGCTTTCCAGTCCATTCGCTATCCGATTTTGCCAGATGTGGAGAAGCTTAAGGATTGTCTGGAGGATGATTGCGAAACCTATGCGGTGGATGAAATTTTACATATTCGGCACCATTCTCTTTTTGCCCTAAGAGATTTCGATCTTTCCCCTTATTTCAAGGTAATTAAACCCACTGTGCAGCAAGGTTTTAACTATCACGATTTAACCTGGGGGGAGAGAGAGCCAACGGACTAATTTTCATAAGCTCGGTTCAATAAACGTTGCGGCCTAATATCACTTGCGAAGTCTCTAAACGGTGCTAAACAGCACCTATGACAACTCCGCTTTCCACCATTCGCAATTTTTCCATTGTTGCCCATATCGATCATGGCAAATCGACCCTTGCTGACCGCCTCATTCAAATGTGTGGGGGGTTGAGTCAGCGTGAAATGTCAGAGCAGGTGCTTGATAGTATGGATATTGAGCGTGAGCGCGGGATTACCATCAAAGCGCAAACAGTGCGTCTCAATTATAAGGCCAATGATGGGATTGATTATGTTCTCAATCTTATTGACACCCCCGGCCATGTCGATTTTGCCTATGAAGTATCCCGCTCCTTATCAGCATGTGAAGGCTCGCTTCTCGTGGTTGACGCATCCCAAGGGGTCGAGGCACAAACTTTGGCAAATGTTTATCAGGCCATCGATAATGATCATGATATTGTCACGGTTCTCAATAAAATCGATTTACCAGCAGCCGAGCCCGAGCGGGTCAAGGCTCAGATCGAAGATGTGATTGGCTTGGATACGAGTGAAGCGGTCGAGATTTCTGCAAAAACTGGCCTCGGTATGGAAGCTGTGCTTGAGGCAATCGTCACCCAATTACCTCCACCACGTTCGGGAGACATTGAAGCGCCCTTAAAAGCCCTGTTGGTTGATAGTTGGTATGACGCCTATTTGGGTGTGATCGTTCTGGTTCGCATTATCGATGGAGAAATGAAAAAAGGTCAAATCATCCGCATGATGGGGACCGATGCAAAATACTCCCTTGATCGGGTAGGGGTGATTGAGCCAAAACTGACAGAGGTAAAAACCCTAGGTCCTGGCGAGATCGGTTTTTTCACTGCCTCCATTAAAGAAGTAGCCGATACCCGCGTTGGTGATACGATTACTGAAGACAAGCGCCAAACCGAAAAAGCGCTGCCGGGTTTTAAGCCAGCGCAGCCCGTGGTTTTTTGCGGCCTGTTTCCCGTCGATGCAGCCGATTTTGAAGATTTACGTTCAGCCGTTGGTAAATTACGTTTGAATGACGCCAGCTTTTCTTTTGAAATGGAATCATCAGCCGCCCTTGGGTTCGGTTTTCGCTGTGGCTTTTTGGGCTTACTGCATTTGGAGATTATCCAAGAACGGTTGGAGCGGGAATTTGACCTTGATCTGATCGCCACCGCGCCAAGTGTAGTTTACGAATTACACATGCGTGATGAAACAATCATGAATTTACACAATCCAGCCGACATGCCGGATGTAATGAAGATCATCGAAATTCATGAGCCTTGGATTAAAGCAACGATATTGACGCCCGATGAATATCTTGGGCCGATCCTTAAGCTTTGCCAAGATCGGCGGGGGGTACAAACCAACCTAACTTACGTCGGCACACGGGCGATGCTTGAGTATGAATTGCCCCTCAATGAAGTTGTGTTTGATTTTTATGATCGGTTAAAATCGATCTCGCGCGGATACGCCTCTTTCGACTATCAAATGCACGAATATCGTGAGGGCGATTTGGTTAAACTCTCAATGTTGGTGAATGCTGAGCCTGTGGATGCCCTTTCGATGCTGGTGCATCGTTCTGTTGCTACAACACGGGGACGGGTGATGTGCGAAAAGTTGAAAGAACTTATTCCAAAGCACCTGTTCAAAATTCCAATTCAAGCGGCCATCGGTGGCAATGTGATTGCCCGCGAAACGATTTCTGCCATGCGTAAAGATGTGACGGCTAAGTGCTACGGCGGCGATGCCTCGCGTAAACGAAAACTATTAGATAAACAAAAAGCCGGTAAGAAAAAGATGCGCCAATTCGGCAAGGTGGAAATCCCCCAATCAGCCTTCATCGAAGCGTTGAAAATGAGCGACTAGTGAGCGACGAGGCAGCTTACTGCGTCAATATTCCTCGTATAACTCCAGATAGAAGCTCTGCTGGGCTTGCCCAATTCATTTCTGGTATTGTGATGATGGAATGACAAATGCCGTGCAAGGCGCAAAGGTATTGTTGGCAAGCAAGTTCGCAGTTTTCTTCTGCTACCCCTGCTTGCACAAATAAGCCTGTCAAATACTCCAGCTCATTTTGCACAAGCTGGCTGTCAGCAAAAAAGCTCTCCGATGATTCTGGTTGGTCAATTTCGCCATAGACCATCAAATAGTTTTGGCGGTTATCTATCCAATATTGAACAAAATCTACTCCGTAGGCCGTAATTGATTTTTCTGGGGTTGATTGTTTGGCGGCGCTTTTTCTGCACTTGTTAAACAGGGTAGAAAAAATTTCAGCCCAAAGGTGAATCAAAATCGACCGTTTATTTTCAAAATACCGGTAGAGTGACATCGGCGACATTTTCACCTCGCCAGCCAAGGCGCGCATCGAAACACCCTGATAGCCTTTTTCCATAAATAGACGCTTTGCAGCCACTAAAATAGCGGCCCGCATTTTAGTGCTTTGTTCAGCCGAAATTGGCTTCCTGCCGGGTTTCTTTAGCTTGGCCTGTGTCATTGTGTGGTTCTCCGTTCTTTAATCGCTACCCACAAAATTTGACTCGTACAACAATTTATTTAATATACGCGTATATTAAATGGGAGAGAACACAATGGTAAAATCAGCACAACTGGGCACTGCCAACACAGTTTCTTTTTGGGGAAATCAACAAAAGAAGCTCGGCAAGGGCAAGAGGGTCTCTAAAGACATGGACGTTGATGTGGCCATTATTGGTGGCGGCTTTACCGGCCTGTCGACAGCGCGAGAAATACTGAAAGACGAACCGACAATGAAAGTAGCGGTATTGGAAGCCCATCAGGTTGGCTATGGGGCTTCGGGGCGCAACGGCGGCTTCAACATGACCCTGTTTGGGCTTGAACCAGACATTACTATGTTGCGCTGGGGGAAAGAGCGATCAATTGATGCTCAAGACTATATGGTGCGTGCGGTAAATAATGTCCGTGATCTGGTGCGCGAATATAAAATCAAAAGTGATTACGAGCATACTGGCATGGTGCGAGTGGCCTATTCAGACCCGCAGCTGAAGCGCCTAGAGCATAGCCTGGAGATGTTTGAAAAACTTGGCACGCGCACGGACTATGTGTTCCAAGATAAGAGTGAAATCCAGGCGAGTATTCATTCTCCTCAATATAAAGCCGGCGTGTTTGAAGCAAACTCTGGCATATTAAACCCCTATAAGCATGTGCGGGAACTGAAACGGATTGCTGAACAATATGGCGCTGCGGTTTATGAAAACACGCCAGTTCTGAACATCGAACGAAGCGCAGGAAAAATAACCCTGCATACGCCAGAGGGTAACGTAACCTGTAATAAACTGGTGATCGCGGTGAATGCCTGGTCGGGAAAGATTGTCGGCTTGCCACGAATCCGTAACCGCCAAACTCCAATATGGACATCACAGGTTGTTACCGAGCCCTTATCGGCGCAACAATGGAAGGATATTGGCTGGGATGAGC
>JAZGFF010000117.1:0-3502 GCA_036479095.1 Rhizobiaceae bacterium
CTGACGTTTGCTTATCTCTCGAGTTTCTTTTGTCGTTTCCAAAATACTTTTTGTCTTCAAAAAATCCATCACCCCAATTCCATTGACAGGCGGTGTGATTAGTAAATCAGGCGCGCGATTCTTAATCTTCAAACGGGTGGTCGCTTGCATCATTAATTGGCTCGCCCCCTGCAAGGCTTCTAATCGAGTTGGCACTTCGCCCTTCGATCGTTTCGGCCCCCCTACAACATCAACAGCAATCACTATATCCGCTTTACCATGCAACAACTCATAGGGTAGCGCATTTTGTATTCCGCCATCTACAAGTGCAACCCCGTCGATGATCACCGGTCTAAAAATCGCAGGGAGCGCCGATGACGCTGCAAGACCCTTTATCAAATTTCCCCTTGAGAGGACAACATCCTGTTGACCATAAAAATCAGTGGCAACAACCTCTAATGGAATATCCAATTCCTCAAATGTTTTGGGTACGTTTGGTGGTAAGAAAGCGCCGACAGCTTTTTCAGGGTTGATATTACCAAGAACGGTACGCGGACCAGCCAACATTTCCTTGATCCCAGAAGGTCGCATCTGCCAAAAGCGAGACAATACTTCACTTGTTTCTGTGAAGGTGTTGATCAAGTATTCGTAGATTTCGCGGCCATCCATTCCTGAGGCATAACCCGCCCCGATGATTGAGCCTATGGAAGTACCGGCGATAGCAACGGGTTTAATTGCTAGATCATCAAGTGCTTGCAGAACATGCACATGGGAAAGGCCACGAGCACCGCCGCCCCCAAGAGCAAGGGCAATTGTTGGTGTACTCATTTTTGTTTCTTGCCGACCGTGATAATAGTAGGGGAACCGGAAAATAATTTCGCAGCAACACGTTTAGCATCTTCCAAGGTCACCGCAGAAATATACTCGGCGCGTTTATCTATATAATCGATTCCAAGATTTGCCGTTTGAATGGCTACAAGTGTGCTGGCAATTTTATCTGATGTATCCAAATTGGAAATCGCATAGCTGCCGATGATATATTTTTTAGCCTTTTCCAATTCCTCAGCCGTGGGCCCCTCTTTTGCCATGCGGCTAATTTCTTCGAGAATTACTTTTAAAGCTTGATCCGTTCTTTCGGAGCGGGTGGCAGTACCACTGCCGATAATACCCGTATGATCGTAGGTCCCTAAATAGGAATAAACCCCGTAGGCAAGGCCGCGTTTTTCTCTTACTTCATTATACAGCCTTGAAGAAAATGAACCGCCACCGAGAACGTAGTTCACTAAATAAGCGGTGTAGAATTCAGGGTCATCACGCTTCAAACCAGGCAGCGCCAAACGAATATTCGTTTGCGGCGTGTCAAATTCGATATGGCTGATTTCTCCCGTTTTAACCTTGAATTCTGGCACAGTGATCAGCTTAGATTTTATCGGAAGCCCCCCGAAAACTTGATCAAGCATTTGCTTTAATTCTTCAGGGTTGATGGCGCCGACAACACCGATCACAAGATTTTCGCGTACAAAGACGCGTTTGCGATAGTCTTCTAAATCGGCACCGGCCAAAGCGCCCATGGTTTCCATCGTACCGGTGCTATTTCTTGCATAGGGGTGGGATTTAAACAAAGCTTTGCGAAATGCTTTTCCAATAATCGCTTGCGGATTGGTTTCTTCAGAACGCATCGAATTCAAATGGGTTGCCTTCATACGGCCAAGCGGTTTTTCATCAAAACGCGGTTTATTCAACATCAGCGAGAGTAACTCAAAGGCACGCGGAGCTGACTCTTTCAAAGTCTTAATACCGCCAGAAAATGAATCCAACCCAGCATTGAAGGAGTAATTCATACCATTATCATCCAAAGCTTCTTGGAACGCTTGGCTGGAGATATCTCCCGCCCCTTCGTCAAGCATATTTGAAAGCAATTGTGCAGTTCCCCCTTTCCCTTTCAGGTCTTGGGTCGTTCCACCCTTGAAAGAAAAGGAAACGGCAATAAGAGGAACTGTATAGTTTTCAACCAGTAGGGCTTTTATACCCTTGGCACTGATAACAGTTTTAATCTCAACAGCCTGAGCTGGTGACATCAATTGCGCAAACAATACTAGGGCGAATGCAGGAAGGGTGAGTAATTGAATATATCGACGCATGGTTTAGTTCTCCTTCTTTTCGGGAGTAAGGTAGCCGGTGACTGATCGTTTCAACTTCAAATAGGTGTGAGCGACTTTATTGACCTCATCAACCGTCACCAGTTTTATCTGGCTGGGCCAAAATTCAGTACTTTCAATGGTGGAGCCAACAGCGAGAGAGCCGCCGTAAATCCTCGCCAAAGATGCTTGGCTATCTTGCGCAAAAACTGCTGATTTTATCAATCTATTTTGCGCCCGAGTTACTTCTTTTTGTGTAACCCCGTCCGCTAATAATTTCTTGATTTGCAGGTCAATAGCATCTTCTAGTTGCTTTAATGTTTTATCTTTGCGGGGCGAACCATAAAAAGAGAACTCCGTTTGATCATAGACCCCTCCTTGATAATAAGCTCCTGTCGATACAGCCACCTGCTGTTCAATAACCAGGCTTTTATAGAGGCGGGAAGTTGTGCTACCGCCCATAATTTCACTTAGTACATCCAAGGCTTCGGCCTCCCCTTTTTTTGCGCGATGGTAAGAAGGGGTAAGATAAAGCCTTTGAAAAGAAGGATTACGTACGCGTCGATCTGACATCTCGACTTTTCGGGCGGCGCGTGGCGGTGGTTCGCTTGGGCGCATGCGAACCCCTGGTTCAGCCCGACGTTTCACCTTGCCATAAGTTTTCTTGGCTAATGTTTTAACCGTTTCAGCATCCACATCGCCAGCAACGACTAAAATCGCGTTATTGGGGGTGTAAAACTTATCGTAAAAAGCAATCGCATCGTCTTTGTTTAAGGCATTCACTTCGTGTTGCCAGCCAATGATTGGAATCCCGTAATGATGATTTTGATAAAGCGCGGCTCCCATTGCTTCGCGTAACAGGGAACCGGGATTGTTTTCTGTTCGAGAATTACGTTCCTCTTGGACGACATCGCGTTCAGCAAGTATCGTTTCTTGTTTTAAGACAAGATTTTCCATCCGATCAGCCTCCAACATCATCATTTCTTCGAGCACTTCGGGGGTAACCCGCTGGTAATAGGCCGTGTAATCTGTCGATGTGAAAGCATTTTCCTGGCCACCGATAGCAGCAATACGAGCTGAAAATTCGCCGCTTTTAATGGTTTTTGTGCCCTTGAACATTAAGTGCTCAAGGTAGTGAGCAATCCCAGATTTACCGGGGGGCTCGTCAGCTGAACCCGCTTTATACCAAATCATATGAGTGACGACCGGAGCGCGCCGATCGGGAATCACCACAACCTGCAATCCATTGGCCAAGAAAAATGAGGTGACCTTGCTTTTTGTAGTTTTTGAAGCCGCCTGTGCGTGGGTATCGGCTAGGAATGGCTGAGGAGAGAGATAAAAAACTCCGAATGTTGATGCAAACAATGCGGCGGTCAGTGTTTTAG
>JAZGFF010000118.1:0-38764 GCA_036479095.1 Rhizobiaceae bacterium
CTCATGCAGCCGATTTTGTTTGGCGGTGCGGCGGGGCAATCGCCCTTCATCAAAAACGAGGTTATGACGTGACCGTGGTATGTCTTTCTTACGGAGAGCGCGGTGAGAGTGCCAAGCTTTGGAAGCAAGAGGGGATGACATTAGACAAGGTGAAAACGGAACGCCGAAAAGAGGCCGAAAATGCTGCGCGGGCACTTGACGTTCATGACATTCAATTTATGGATTTGGGGGATTATCCGCTTAAATTAGACGAGGAAGCCAAATTCAAATTGGTCGATATTGTACGGGCTGTGCAACCAAATTTCATGATGTCCCATTCAAAATATGATCAATACAACACGGATCATATGTACACGACGGAAATTGCAATGGAGGTGCGGATGATTGCTCAAGCTTGGGGGCATAACCCTGGTGAAAAAGTTTTAGCGGCACCGCAACTTTACCTATTCGAGCCACACCAAACTGAACAAATGGGCTGGGTGCCAAACGTGTTTTTAGACATTACCGATGTGTGGGATAAAAAACGCGCGGCGATTGAGTGTATGCAGGGGCAGGAGCATTTATGGAATTATTATACCAATGTAGCCGAGAACCGAGGTAATCACTTTCGGCGAAATTCTGGCGGAATGGCGGGAGGGCGTGCAGCAAAATATGCAGAAGGTTTTCAAGCCATTTATCCAACCTGCGTGGATGAATTATAATGGAAAACATTGTCGTACAGAATATTGAACGCACTGATTTGGCCATCGCTAAAGAACTTGGTGAGGCGGGGGTAGCAACTGTCCACGAGGCGCAAGGGCGGAAAGGCTTGCTCGCCTCTTATATGCGACCAATTTATAAGGGTGCTAAAATTGCTGGACCAGCCGTCACGATCCTTGCTCCGCCTTGCGATAACTGGATGTTGCATGTGGCGATTGAACAGGTGAAGGCGGGTGATGTTTTGGTCTTGGCTGTCACCTCCCCATCAGATGCTGGATATTTTGGTGATCTGTTGGCGACTTCATTAAAAGCTCATGGGGGAATGGGTCTGATCATCGATGCGGGTGTTCGCGACACCGAAGAGCTTGAAGCTATGGGGCTTCCCGTTTGGTCGAAATGTGTTGGTTCTCAAGGAACCGTCAAAGAGACCCTCGGCTCAGTAAATGTACCCGTTAATTGTGCTGGCGCATTGGTTAATCCTGGTGATCTTGTGGTTGCCGATGATGATGGTGTTTGTGTGGTGAAACGCGAAGAAGCTGTACAGGTTTTAATGAAAACTCGGGCACGACTGGCTAATGAGGAAGAAAAGCGAGCGCGGTTTGCCAACGGCGAATTGGGCCTGGATGTATATTCTATGCGGGAGCGCTTGAAACAGCGCGGTTTAAAATATGTTTAGTGCCACCCAAAAGGGTGTTGCTTGCATGTGGATGCGCGGGGGAACCTCAAAAGGCGGATATTTTCTAGAATCGGATTTACCCAAAGGCACTAAGGAGCGAGATCGGTTTTTATTAGCTGTCATGGGATCTCCCGATGAACGGCAAATCGACGGGATGGGTGGCGGTGACCCGTTAACATCGAAAGTGGCGGTTGTTCGTAAATCAAATCGCGCTGGTGTCGATGTAGATTACCTCTTCCTTCAGGTTGTCGTTGACCAACCCACCGTTTCAGATGTTCAAAATTGTGGAAATATTTTAGCCGGTGTTGGCCCCTTCGTTATTGAGAGGGGATTGGTAAAAGCTGAGGACGGGCAAACGCAAGTTAGCATTTTTATGGAGAACACGAAGCAGATCGCCGTGGCAAAGGTTGAAACTCCAAAAGGTGTTGTGCGTTATCATGGAGATACAAAAATTGATGGAGTTCCAGGAGCGGCAGCGCCTGTGACGTTGGAGTTTCAAGATATTGCCGGCTCGGTTTGCGGAGCGCTTTTGCCTAGTGGGAATGCGCTCGATGTAGTTGAGAATATTGAAGTGACGATGATTGATAACGGCATGCCCTGCGTGATTGTTCGAGCCAGTGATATGGGAGTTTCCGGTACCCAAACCCGTGAAGAATTGGAAAATAATGAGGCGCTGCGCAAGAAATTGGAAAACCTTCGATTGCATTGTGGGGAATTAATGAACCTTGGGGATGTGAGCGGGAAAACCATACCGAAAATGACAATGGTGCGTGAAGCCACGAGAGGTGGAGTTATTTCTACCCGTAGTTTCATACCCCATCATTGCCACGCAGGAATCGGGGTTTTAGCGGCGGTGAGTGTTGCTAGCGCTTGCCTGTTGGAAGGATCAGTTGCCAATCGACTGGCAAAACAGGTAATTGGTCAAAAAAAGAATATGTCGATTGAACATCCAAGTGGAGAGACAACGATTGTAATCAACACATCAAAAGATGGAACGGTAGCGAGTGCTGCGGTATTGCGCACCGCAAATAAATTGATGGATGGAGTAGTTTTTGGATTCTGATTATCTTCCCTTTCACCCAAATCCAACCAAACCAACCTTTGAAGCTCCCTTGGGTGCTGTGGATGCCCATTGTCATGTTTTTGGGCCGGAGCATAAATTTCCCTATGCAAAGGAGCGTAAATATACTCCTTGCGATGCACCTAAGGAAAAATTATTCGCGCTTCGTGATTTCTTGGGTTTCTCGCGTAATGTTATTGTGCAGGCTTCGTGCCATGGTCGTAATAATGATGCCCTGCTGGATGCCCTGCGCTCAGCTGGAGAATTAGCCAGGGGAGTGGCCGTTATTTCTCCACAAATAAGCGACGAGGAATTGCTAATTCTGGACAGGGCAGGGGTGAGGGCTGTCCGATTTAATTTTGTGAAACGGCTGGTGGATTCAACCCCAAAGGAAGTGTTCCTCAAGATTGCTGAACGTATCGCCAAACTGGGTTGGCATATTGTGGTATATTTTGAAGCCCCTGATTTAGCGGAGTTAATTCCATTTTTAAAACAATTACCAACAATCGTGGTGGTTGATCATATGGGAAGGCCTGATGTTTCAAAGGGTGTGGATCATCAAGACTTTCAACAATTTCTGCGCTTCATGGATGAAAATGAAAACATTTGGACGAAAGTCAGTTGCCCCGAACGTTTGACCGTGTCTGGCGAGCCCTATGAGGATGTGATTGACTTTGGTAAACTATTGGTAGCACGTTTTCCAGATCGGGTATTATGGGGAACAGATTGGCCACACCCAAACATGAAAAGCCACGTACCCAACGAAGGAATTCTTGTCGACATTATTCCAAAAATTGCCCCCAGCAAGGCATTGCAGCACAACCTACTGGTTGAAAACCCTATGGGGCTTTATTGGAGTTAAGGTGTAAATCCTTACCACTTGTTAACTAAGTTTCTTTACTTTTTGAACAGTAATTATTTGCTGTGCGGGGACTGCTGCTTTGAATATGCTTGTCGAAAATCTGAACA
Organism: Rhizobiaceae bacterium; assembly: GCA_036479095.1. Taxonomy (GTDB): domain Bacteria; phylum Pseudomonadota; class Alphaproteobacteria; order Rhizobiales; family Rhizobiaceae; genus Pseudahrensia. Next base: position 3,405 of record JAZGFF010000118.1, read on the forward strand.
AACTGCTTTATTGGTTCACCCCGAACCATATGAAGGATAATTTGACCGACCATAAAAACGTGAGAATGTTTTTAATTAGTCATTTGTTTGGCCCGATTATTACACACCCAATTACCATCTATTTGATGTTGAACGATCCTCAGCCCTCTCCGCATGTTTGGGTTTTAGCGGCCTCTATCACTGCTTTTTGGCTGTTCCCAATAGCATTGAAAATTTTTCAACGTTCCTACTTTATATTGGCATTGCTGTCGGTGCAAAATTTAACGTTTACGATTTTGTGGGCTTCTTATAATTATGGGGGCGCGTCTTCTCCATTCTTGATGTGGATACTAACGGTTCCCTTACTGGCGTTTTTCTATCTTGGATCGACCGCGCAAACCAGAATTCTCATTTTTGTACAGCTTGTTCTCAGCCTTGGTGCGTTCTACGGAGCTTATTTGTGGAGCAATAACTCCTTTCCCATACATATTCCGTTGGGATCGATGGTTGATGTGGCAATGGTATCAACATTATCGGCTGCTACTTATATCTTCATCATGGCTAGTTATTATTCAAGCGTCGTGGATTCCCAATCCGAGTTATTAAAAGAGATTGATAGGCACCAAGCTACTTTGCAACAATTAACTGCTGCGAAGGATGATGCTGAAAATGCCAACAGTGCTAAATCTAATTTCTTGGCAAATATGAGCCATGAACTAAGAACGCCGCTCAATGCTGTTCTCGGCTATAGTGAAATCTTATTGGAAGATGCTGAGTTGGACGGTCGCGGTGAGGAAATTGCCGACCTTCAGAAAATTTCAGCGGCGGGTAAACATCTCCTTGCCATGGTCAATGATATTTTGGATATTTCAAAAATCGAAGCTGGCAAGGCTGATCTTTACCTCGAGACTTTTGATCTCGATGTCTTTATTCAAGAGATGGAAGCAACTGCACGACCACTCGCAGCTAAAAACACCAATGCATTTGTTCTCTTGAAGGGCGATAATTTGGGTGAAGTTCGTATGGATGCCACAAAATTGCGTCAATCAATTTTAAATCTTCTTTCCAATGCTGGTAAATTTACAACGAATGGTCAAATAACCCTTTCGGTTGAGCGTTACGTCAAGGATGGAGCTGACCGAATTTTCGTTGCAATTCGGGATACTGGCGTTGGGATATCTGAAGAAAACTTGAACAATCTGTTCCATAATTTTTCTCAGGCAAATTCATCAATTACCGCAAAATTTGGGGGTACTGGTTTGGGCTTGTCCCTGAGCCAAAATCTTTGCCGATTAATGGGTGGCAATATCTCGTTGGAAAGTAAGCTGGGTGAAGGCTCTTGCTTTACTATTGATCTTCCTGCCCAAGTTATTCAACCAGAAGAGCAAAAACAGGATGAGAGCTCAATATCCTCGAGCGCTCTTGCTACTGAGGCTCATGTAGAGTTGAGCGAGGATGGTTATCATATTTCCGGTAAGAGCCGTGAATTAGATGGGGCAATTGATGGCTTACGGGATATCCATGCGACGGCGGCGGGCGGCCAAGTTACAGGCAAGAAGCGGACCATATTAGTAATTGACGACGATCGAAATTTTTTAGATGTAGCTGAAAGATTACTAAAAAGAGAAGGTTATCAAGCCGTCTCAACCGATTCACCAGAAACCGTATTACGATTAGCACTGACAATAAAACCCTACGCCATATTGTTGGATGTAGTGATGCCAGGGCTTGATGGTTGGGACGTTATCGGGACTTTAAAATCTGAGGCAAGCACTGCACATATTCCGGTCATCATGATCAGTAATGTAACTGATAAGGATAAGGCGCGGCGCCATGAAGCCTCAGGGTTTGTTGAAAAACCTTTAGACAGCGAAAAGCTTAGAATAGCTCTGGAGCCCTTAGAAAATATTGCTCAAACTGGTTAGAGAGCAGTTATAAAATAGACGATCGACTGATCAACAAAAACAGAACGAACATTAAATAGGCAAGAATATGACTTTAATTTTAGTGGTGGAAGATAACGCAGTGAATAGGGATGTATTGGGGCGTCGGCTAGAGCGCCGAGGTTATACAGTTCGGTTTGCTATCGATGGGCCAAGCGGGATTCAAGCAGCGCAAGACTTGAAGCCGGATTTAATTTTAATGGATATTGGTCTAGGTGAGATGGACGGCTGCGAAGCAACACGGCGTATCAAAGCTAACCCTGAGACCTTAAACATCCCTGTTATTGCTTTAACGGCCAGTGCATTTGAGACTGATCGTAAGAAAGCTTTAGAGTCTGGATGCGTGGATTTTGATACCAAACCTGTAGACTTGCCACGGTTGTTATCAAAAATGGAACGTTGCTTGGAAATGACAGCTGGGTAATTTGCGGCTAATCATTACTACTTTGAATAAATTTGAAAGGCGGGATACCCCGCCTTTTGTGTTTTATGGGCTGCTATTAAGCAGCTGTCTTTAGTTTATCATCCATCAATTGCTTGCGCAGTTTTTGAAAATCGACCGGCTTTTGCAAAACAAACGGCATGGATAAACCCTTTTCTATCCCAAAGGCTTGGGTTTCCTCAAGCACTGTCATTTCTGCACCACTTGCGACAATGATATGGCCTTTATAACCCGCTTGAGACAGCAATTCGAGTAACCCACGCGCGTCAATGTTTGGCATGTTTACGTCGATTGCAATCACATCAGGTTCGAGTGCATTTGTTAAATTAGCCACACCGCGTGAATCTGATGTAGCAAAGCCTTCATATCCACAACGTTCTGCAACGCGAACAATAAGTTCTGCTGAATTTACGTCGTCGTCTACGGCTAAAATTCTTGTTTGCTTTGGCATTTGCTTTTCCTCAAATTGACCCTTACGCCGCACGCTCTTTTACTTGGCGTGTTGGGATCGTTGTCGGGTGGATACTGGAGTTGGTGTCCTCACGGTAGGTGCGGTATTCCAGTTCTGCTTCATTCATGGCTTGCAGCATTAATTTGACAAGCAGATCAATGTCATCGGTTGTATGTTCTGACATAACCTGAACCCGGAAGCGGGCGCCGCCTTGCGGTACAGCTGGATACTCAACCAAGTTTGCAATCGCTCCAAGCGAACTCAAATTGCGAGATGCAATGCGAGCCAAACCCTCAGCGCCAACACGAACTGGTACGATGGCGGATGGATCACCCAAGGTTTCAAGACCTACTTTGTCCATTTCCTTGCGCATGTACAAAACATTATCCATTAAGGACAAGCGGCGTCGCTTACCCTCAGCAGAACGCACAATCTTGAAAGCTTGCATAATGGTTGCAGCTTGTACCGGGGAAAGAGCATTCGAGAATGTTTGGGTTGCGCTGTAATATTTAAGATATTCAGCAGTTTCAATCGTTTTTACGCTGATGAAACCACCGTTTGAAGCAAAGGTTTTTGAAAAAGAACCAATGATAATATCAGCAGCATCGACCATATTTTGAAGCCCAAGGTGACCAAGGCCAGCTTCACCAATTGAGCCAAAATCATGGGCGCAATCGACCAATAATTGGGCATCATATTCATCGCAAAGAGCGCGAAGTGCACCAATATCTGGAGTGTCAGAGTGCATGGAGAACAGGCTTTCTGTTACGACCAGAATTCCATTTTTTGTGTCTTTAGCACGGATGCGTTGTAAGCGTCGTTCGACTGCACGTATGTTTAAATGCCCGTGGAAATGAATGTTTGAAGTCGAGGCCTTTGCGCCTTCTTGAAGACAAGAGTGGGCGAGAACATCAATGACGACATGATCATCCGGGCGTACAAACCCTTGGACAGCGGCAAACCCTGCTGACCAACCTGTGGGGTAAAGAACAGTTTTCCGAGCGTCCAAGAAATCAGAAATTTCTTCCTCGAGGGCAAGGGAGCCAGTTGTGTTCCCAAGCAATGCGCCAGAGCCGGCACTGTGCACACCGTAGTCTTTGATCGCTTTAAGAGCGGCTTCTTTAATAGCAGGGTGGGAAGCAAGGGTTAAGTAATCTTGCGAAGCAAAATTTACACCGGCAAGCTCTTGGCCTGAATCGGTTTTTGCAGTTGTGTGCGTTCTAGGTGCTGATGAAGTTGATTTAGCATAAGGCCAAACGTTATTTTCGCGCCTAAGATTTTGCCAACCGTAAAACTCACCAACGCGGTTGATGAGATGTTTGCCCTCTGGCAAGCGGAACTCCCGCAAACTTCCCGTTAGTGCTGCTTCTGGAATTCGTAGGTCTGTCTTGTTATTCGTCATTTGTGTCGCCACCCAATAGTTACGTTCTGTGGGTAATATGAACAGTTGAAACGAAAACGTTGTTAAATTTATTGGTTAGCAATGTCTTACTAAAAATTGTGGTTACTTAATCGTTACCAAAACGGTGATGGGCGGGAGATAGGATTTTGACAAAATAAATTAGAGTCAACCAAGCGTTAATCCCTATGGCTTATAAATAATAAATAAAATGGGCCCTTATGAGAGTTTTAGGGGAATGTGAGTTGGGTGGTTCTGAAATGCAAATACTAAAGAGCGGCAAATCATCTGAAGTCGATTTGCATCAAGAGATTAGTTTGGACGAAAAACTTCAAGCAAAGTTATTGATTGCGCGGCTGCGCTCAACCTCAAAATTGACACCCATGATCGTTCTCGTGAACATCATCATCGCTGGAATATTTTTGTGGATGTACAAAGATAGCGGTCATGTACATTCAAAACTTATTTGGACAATATCCCTGCTTGGAATGGTCTCCTATCGTCTTTTCTTTTGGTGGAAAAATTTCAAGCGCAGGAAACAGCACCTTTCAGGCGGAATGGTCGAGAAAGATGAAAACATCAAATCTGCCTTCTATACGTTACACGTGATGGCATTTGTTTACGGGCTCATTTGGGGCAGTGCAGCAATCATATTTGGCACCACAGGGGCGGCTGATTTGAAAACGCCACTGGCTGTTGGCCTAACTGCAATCCTTATATCTGGCGGTACCGGACTGGCCGTGATACCCACTGCAATCATTGTATATTTAATTCCAATGTTGATTGGCTGTGTGTTGGCGATCCAATTTCAGCCCCCGACTGATGGATCCAATTTTATGCTGTTGTTGTTAGCATTTATCGCTTCTGCGGTGATCATGGGTAATATTTTTTACGCAAAAATGTTTACTGCCTTCAAGTTGAAATCTGAAAATGACAAAGAGCAAAATGCCGTTGCCGCAATTGTTTTACAAGAGTTACAAGAGGCATCATCAAACTGGTTGTGGGAAATTAATGCGCTTGGGATGTTGGTTCGTTTCCCAGAACAAATGTTGCCCGAGAATACAAATATAAAATCAATTAAACTGGTTGATTATTTGAGCCGTATCTCAACGATTAAAGGTACTCAGATGGAAGAACTGGAAACTGCGATTAACGAAAATCGCAAATTTCAGGACATATTGCTTTGTACGAATTGGGGAGCTGGAGAAACCTGGCTGAGACTAAGTGGGCACCCCGTACTCGATGACGATGAAAATGTTATTGGGTTTGTTGGTACTGGTGTTGATGTAACGGCGGAAAAGCTCGCAGAGGACCGGATCAATACCCTTGCCCACAGTGATAATCTAACAGGTTTGATGAACCGGAGCGCCTTTCTTGACCGCTTAGAAAAATCGGTTGCCAACATGGAACGTTATGGTCGCCCCTTTACGGTGCTCTATCTTGATTTGGACGACTTCAAACTGGTGAATGATACCCGTGGGCATTTGGTAGGTGATCGGCTTTTGGCTGAGGTAAGCGAACGGATTGAGGATGAAGTGAGAGAAGGGGACTGTCTTGCTCGCTTGGCCGGTGATGAATTTGTTATTCTGATGGAAAGCCAAGGGGACGCTGGTGCGGCTGCTCGCTTGGCCGCCCGATTGATTGGCGAGGTAACCAAGCCCTACAAGGTTGATGATAATGAAATCCGCATTGGGTTGAGCATCGGAATTGCGCTGGCTCCTTTGAACGGTACACGCCCTGAGCAATTACTCAGGAACGCCGATTTTGCACTTTATCGAGCCAAGGCCGATGGCCGTGGTATCTTTAGATTTTTTGAAAACAGCATGGATTCTGAACTGCGGGAACGCCGTATGTTAGAAAATGAATTACGCGATGCGGTTGGTAATGAAGAATTGGTCTTGCATTTCCAACCATTGATTGACGCCAAATCTCGAAAAACACTTGGCATGGAAAGCCTCGTTCGATGGGAACATCCTATCCGTGGGCTGTTATCACCAATTGAATTTGTTGAACTGGCGGAACAGGCGCACTTAATTTCAGAAATCGGTTATTGGATTTTGACCAAGGCGTGCCAGACAGCAAAACAATGGCCTGGTGATACATTTGTTGCAGTGAATTTATCTGGTCAGCATTTTATGCACGGAGATATAGTCTCAGAAGTCGCGCAGGTTCTAAAGGAAACCGGTTTACCGGCATCTCGGTTAGAGCTTGAAATTACGGAGAGCTTGCTCATTAATAATTCCAACGAAGTTGTAACAAAACTCGATGAATTAAAAGAACTTGGCGTTTCTGTCGCCATGGATGATTTCGGTACGGGCTACTCCTCACTGTCATATTTAATGAGCGTTCCCTTCGATAAATTGAAAATAGACAAATCATTCGTCGATAATGTCCCGCACAATGATGCTGGCAATAAGATTGTGAGAATGATTGCAACACTAGCTCGGGAATTGGAATTGAAAGTTACGGCTGAGGGTGTCGAAACTGACGATCAAGCTGAGTTTTTGGAAGAAATCGGATGCGATATGCTGCAAGGCTATCTGTTCTCTAAACCGATGCCGGAAGAGATGCTCCCAGCATATTTTTTGAAAGCGACTGCAAAATCTGTGTTGCGAAAGACTAAAAAGACATCCTCTCCTAGGAAAAGAAAAAAGAAGGCGGCGTGATGTTGTTGTTCACGAAATTTAACAATTCTGAAACTATGTTTCGCTATGGTTACCAAATGAAGAAAGTTGAGTTCATGCGTATGATTAAAAATATATTGATGGCTGGAGCGATTGGATTGTCCTGTGCAAGCGCTCAGGCAACCGAACTTCGTGGTTCCATTGATTCAATGGCGACTGGTAATTCCAACTGGTCTGGATTTTATATCGGTACGGGTGTTAGCTATACCAAGTATAAAGATAAAGATGGCCGTTTTCCTGGGTTTATTTCTTCCGGAGACGATTTAGCACTGTCTTTGCATGCTGGGTATAATCACCAAGTCAATAATTTTGTGGTTGGCTTTGAGGCCGATTATGTGAATTTGAGTTCAGAATTTAAGATCGTTCCTCCACCATTTGTACCTTTGAATTTGGAAGTTACAAATATGATGTCTGCTCGGTTGCGGGTGGGTTACGATTTTGATCGCTTCATGCCCTTTGCTACTGGCGGTGTTGCTTACGCTGCAACCAATATAGCTGGATTACAAGGTTATGGCTGGGTAGCTGGTGGTGGCCTAGAATATAAAGTGACAGACCATTTAGTGTTTGGTGTTCAATACCTTCATTATCACTTTGATGAATTTGGTGGTGATCCGGTAACTGTTGATGCCGATCTGTTTAATGCCCGCTTTAGTGCAAAATTTTAAAACAAATTTTATCTTAAAAATTTAAAGATTGTTAACGCAGAAAGCAGTGAGTTTTTTGCGGTTAAGAACCAATCAACCAGTGCGTGTCAAATTGCTTTCACATTAACGGGAAAGTGGATCGTGATTATGACCAATCAAACAACTTATTCAATCGTTGGGCCTTTTGGCTGGCTTGCAGCGAGTAGCGGAACGCTTGTAGCTCTGCTTCAATTCTCGCCAAGCTTGGCTGCTTCATTCGCCTGTGCTTCGGCTTTATCCATCGCCAGTGTTGTGATGGCAACAAGGCCTGAACAAAAGAGCGATTCAGTTTTGCTACCTTTATTGGGGGCGGTTTTATTTGCATTCATTACTTGGATAACAATATCTATGGTTCCAAGCAGCTCAGCTGAAATTGGGGTTTCAAGCGGTATGGTCTTAACGGCGCGGAGCATCGTTGCTTTATCGGTTGTGGTGCTATTGTTACCAGTGCTTGCCCTTGCGGAAATGTTGTTTTCTGTCGTTGCGGTTCAAGCAATAGCGCGTCTTCGTGGCAAAAGCATACTCGGTGGCGAGTTGCAGGTTGTGTCGATGATCAGTAACAAATTTGGTAATTTGCTGGGAGCAGTGAACCGCTAATTAGTTTATCAGCGGTTTAGCTTGAGAACCAAGAGGGGATAGATCCCCATTGGAAGCCTTTGCATCAATTGCGAAGGCTTTTTTATTGGCTCTGATAATAATTTGGCTGGGGAACAATTCTTCTTGGGTGCTGATGATTTTATTGAAAAAGCTGATGGGCGATAGATATTTTCCGAAGAAAAACGAAATGGGAATAGCAAGAACCAAGCTGGCAGCGATTGGCACCAACCAAAGCGTAATGATTTCCGCAAATATACCCATCACAAGTAATAAGCCTGACAAGGTTTCTAGCCAATGGAATCGGGCCAGGGTGAGCCATGTATAAGTGCTTCCTGATCGGTTTTGCGGTTCCCATCCAGCATCAAGCCCTATCAATGTGCGCAGTACAGCCGTGACATGCTGCACCATGAGGATGGGGGCGAGTAAAAAAGATAAGAGAATTTCTACGCATGCGGACACAAGGAAGCGTGTACGCCCTCCAAGCTTTGAGCAGGATGGATCACGCCACAGGTTTGCAACAACGGCAAATATTTTTGGTAACAGGAGAAGACCTAGGATGAAGCCGAGTATGACAAGCCGGCTGACAGTATCCATTTGTGGCCATTGGGGGAAGAGTGGATTGGAATCGGTAAAGTAACGAAATACGTTTTTTTCTTCACTTCTTCCCATCACTGCCCAAAGAATTAATAACAAAAACCATACGACGGAAGATAGATATGCAGTCGCGCCTTGGAGCATATGAAAGCGAGAGGTTGTTGCTAAACCTTTTGTTCCTAATAATCGTATGTGTTGAAGGTTCCCTTGGCACCAACGCCGGTCCCGTAAAACGTAATCAATAATGTTCTGAGGGGTTTCTTCATAGCTTTCCTTCAAGGATGGCAGCAGCCTGACTGCCCATCCGGCTCTTCGTAATAGAGCCGCTTCAACGAAGTCATGGCTTTTAATTGTTCCGCTCAAAGCGCCTTTTCCTGATAGGGTGGGTAACCCGGCGCAGCTTGCAAAAGCTCTGGTTCTAACAATCGCGTTGTGCCCCCAATAATTGCCTTCATTTCCTGAGAGCCGATCAAGTCCGTGGGCAAGCACACCGCCATAGATATTGTTTGCAAACTGCTGCACGCGGGAAAACAGGGTATTGGCACCCAAAAGATGGGGCACGGTTTGTACCAGGGCGAGCTCGTCATTTTCGGCCATTTCATCGGCAAGACAGGAGATTGTGCTGGCATCCATCAAGCTATCAGCGTCTAAGGTGATAAAGGCGTGCCAATCGGCTCCCCATGTTTCTATCCAATTGCGGATATTTCCGGTTTTACGGTCTGTGTTTTGAAGCCGCCTTCGATAGTAGACAGGAGGGTGGCCAAAGTGGGTGCGGCGGAGTAAATTAAAAGAACGATTTTCTTCTAAGGCGATATGTTCATCGCGGGTATCGCTTAGTATGAAAATGCAATATTTATGATTGTCTTTTCGCGCTGCGATGTCATCTCGTATTACCTTCAGGCGGTTGAAAACAGAAGCCGGGTCTTCGTTATAAATAGGAACGAGGAGTGCTACGCTCAGTGCTTTTTGTTTGGAAGCTTTTGGGGCAGTTTTAGGTCTGCGTGCAAACAGTAGCCCGATCAGACTGGTGGCAACCGAAAGCGAAATCCAGAAGGTTGAAAAACCAACCAGTGCGAGCATGATCAGCTCTGTTGTCGCGAAACCATCTTTTTGAAACCACTCAGAAAACACCGTGATTAGGGCTAAGGTAGTCAGCAAAGCGGGAATAAAGATTGCCCAGCGGAATAGATGGGTATTTTTTATTGCCTTAACCCCTGGAGCTTCTGGGTCGTTGAAGGGGCGGGTGAGATCTTGCGTTGGCATCGGTAAGGGTGCCGGTGATGGGGTGGATTTGAGATGTTCCAGATTGTGAATGTTCATGGCGTCCACCGATACAACCACACTTCGGAAGCCTTTTTACCTTGATGCATTAGTTGCGCGCGAAGCTCTATCGAAGTGTGGCTGCCCGAGTCAAAAGTGAAAGCTAAGCGAACACCGCCAGTTGCTGGGTTGTGCTGCAGGATACCCTTGCTCACTTTCCCCTTGTTTGAACTGACGTGAAGGGTAATTTCATCCAGCGATTTGGGTAAGCTATCTGTTGCTTCATAGTCAATTGTAACGAGGCGGCCACCAGAAAAGCGTTTGCCCATGCGGGTATTGATTACTCGAGCTGTCGGTTGGTTGACGGGGGGATTGTCACACCAGATCAAACGATAATTATACTGGTATTGTTGCCCCGCAACCATTGGTTCGCGCGGGCGCCAATAGGCAACTATATTGTCATAGATTTCACGATCGGCAGGGATTTCAACTAAGGTCACTGAGCCCTTACCCCAATCTTCGGCGGGAACCACCCAAAGGCTGGGGCGCTTATGATAGTTGGCTTCTAAATCCGCAAAATTGGTAAATTTGCGGGGGCGTTGCAACAGTCCAAAGCCCTTTGGATTGTTATCAATAAAATTTGAGACTTGAAGAGAAACAGGATTAGCTAGGGGCCTCCAGATGGTTTCACCGGCACCATTTTCAATTAATAATCCATCTGAATCATGCACAGCTGGACGGAAATCATCAAAGCGATTACGGTTTGTTTCATCAAACAAAAACATGCTGGTCCCAGCTCCGATACCGACATGCTTAAGCTCTTTCCTTGGAAAAATTGTCGCTTCAACATTCATTTCAGTGGAGTTGCCAGGGGTGATCATGAAGGAATAAAGACCCGTGACACTGGGCGAATCTAGAAGCGCGTGGACAGTTATTGATTTAGAACCGGCCTCGCCGCCTTCAATCCAAAAGCTTCTAAAATCGGGAAATTCTTCCCCTACGGCTTCCGCTGTATTGATCGCAAGGCCTCGTGCTGATAGGCCATAATTTTGCCCCTTACCGACGGCGCGGAAATAGCTTGCCCCTTGAAAGACTATAAATTCATCTTTGCGTTTAGGGTCATTTATTGCTGTGCGAATACGAAACCCTGAATAGCCTAAGGTTTTACCGAAGGGTAATTCGGGTAAGGATTTACCAAAATTGAAAACGTCTTTGGAAAACAGCACGGGTTGCGAAAATCCGCCATCAACAATGGAAACAGCAATGGGAGATGGAAAATACAAACCCGGCGAAAAGAATTCAGTGGTGAACGGTCGATCGGATTTATTCCACAGGGCTGAATCTGGTTTGAAATTGATGGTCTTATATTGATCATAACTTAGATCAATCCATTCTTGAGGAATGGTTGGGGGTTTTGCGTATTCTTGTTTTGCCAGTTCCTTTACTTGTCGTAATAGCGCAGTTTTTGAGAATGCAACTGGTTTGCCCAATTTGATTTTCGTGGGCATCAGGCCTGCGGCATTGGCAGCGCTAAAACTTGGCGTAAAAATTCCGCCGCCAATGAAGGCTGCTAAAGAAGTCAGGACTGAACGCCGGTTAATAGTCATGGCTAATCTATTTTTCTTGCAGGTATTCCTTGGGGGAGGGTGGTTCCCCCTTGGGCGTTGTGTTGATCTAATCTTGGAACTGATGATTGTGGGTTTGGTATGGCAGATTGACGCCAAGGTTGAGATTTGAACCAACCAACTAAATGGGCAATTGCAATTAAGGCTGCAAAACCAGCAACATTGCCAATCAATACAAGCGACCAATGGGTGCCATAGATTTTGAAAATCGCACCGAGCAATTGTGCAAGCACCAAAGACGAGACAAATACTGCCAAGGATTGCTGGCCAACTTTGCGAATAGTGTCGACGATAATTTGTCCGCGCCCCCAGTTTTTAAGCCTTGAGCCCATCGGGCCAACGGCGGCCCATCCAAGGTAGGCTGTGGCAAGAAAGTGAACATACCGAAAAATCCCAAATTGGGTTTTAGCCGTGAAGGGGCGCAAATCATTGGCGATATCGCGTAAGAATGGTTGTTCGTTGAGAATACGATAATAGGCAAAAGGGATGGTGAGAAGCACAATAGCGCCAGCTATGATCAAACGGTTGTTTGTGATTGTTGGTGGCTTTATCCACCCCCGCATAAATGCAAAACCAGTAAAAAATACCAATTGCCAGCCAAGGGGATTAAAAAACCATTGGCGCTTGCTCCAAGGTTCTGCTGGAAAGTTGAGAAGGCTTCCCCCTATCAACGGTAAATTGGCGAGCAGCCAAACACCGATCACGAAGATGGAGACAGCCCAAAGTGAAATGCGTGAAAGCCCCATAACGATGGGGATCATAGCAAGGATTACTAAATACATAGGCAGAATATCAAAATAATTCGGCACATAAGTGAGGGTGAAAAGCCCGATGATTAAATCAGGGGTTTTGGCAAAGAAATGTTGGAGATTAAGTGAGTTTACAAAAAGATATTTCCCGCTTTCTCCCGTATATATACCAAGCTTATCAAAGCTGGTGACCAAAAGCAGCACAGCTAAAAATAGACCGATATGCGCCCAATAAACCTGCCAAACGCGGTGCAGGATACGGGCTGTCCCCATCAGCCAACCTTTGGTTAAAAACACTGCCCCAAATGCGATACTGGAAGCCATGCCAGAACAAAATACAAAGGTTTCTGTTGCATCTGAAAACCCAAAACGGGCTGGGATCCAAAGCGCCCAAAAATCACGCGGCGTATGGGCAATGAAGATGATAAACATGGCGATGCCCCGGAAAAAATCGAGGCGAGGGTCTCGCACCGTTTTTGGAGCTGTATGGTGGGTTGTGCCGGTGTTCACAAAAACCCCTTAAATAACGTTTTGGGTGGTTGTTTGATCAGGTGAAAAATTTTTGAGTCGATTTATTTCTTCAAACCGTAGAACAGAAAATTGATCCTTATGGCCATCACGAAGCTTGGTTCTTTGGTTCAAGAAACGTTCAGCCGCATCAAGGTAGCCACCGCGTAAAGCGGCTTCAATTGTTAACCGTTCAAATACATCTCGCTGGGCATGACTGCCGCCAACGGTTTGCATGCGTTCTCGCGCATTAGCGAGATGTTTAAAGGCCTGCGTATAGTTTCCTTCCCCAAAGGCTTCCAACCCTTGGGCGGCGGATAGGCCTGGGTGTTTGATGATCATTTCCATTTCGTTAGCTTCACTCACCGCGCCTTTGCGCATTCGGGCGAGCAAGCGGGTTGCAGATTTTTTTCGATTACCACCAATGAGAGCCAGCATGTAGTGCAAATCTGCAAAGGCTAGGCAACCATCTTGGGTGCGCCCTTCAGAAAGATCTGCCAATTCCTCCCAACGATACCCAACATTATGGCCTTCTAGCTCAAGTCTTGAAAGTAAGGCGGTGCCGTTGGCTATATCGCGATAATCATCGGTTTTTTCTTTGCGGATGTAATCATCGTAAAGGGCAAATACAGCATCAATCTCACCACGATCCAGGTGCATCAGCGCCATGTGCCACCAAACATGATAGCTGAAGTTATTGCAATGTTTCCAGGCACTGGTGCGGTTTTGCAGCCAATCCAGCCCAGCTTTTGTGTTGTTGGTCATGTCATAAACATGGGCCACAGCGTGCAATCCCCAAGCGTCATTCGGAGAATGAGCAACCGCTTCACGGCCACATTTTTCGGCACCGCGATAGTCGCCAGTTTCCTCTAAGGCAAATGCTTGGCAACCAAGGGCATAGCCATAGGCGGAATGATCCTTATGCATATGGGGTAAAATATGCGCAATCGAACTGCGCATGCCAATCGCATCACCCAAAATAAACCGAAGGGATTGAACCAACTTCATGGCCAATGCGTCATTGGGATTGGATATAGCCATTAAATCCAAACGATCTGCGGCTGTTTTTAGATTGCCTAAATTCATATCGCAAAGGACATCAAAAAATATGATTTCGCGGGAAGTGACAGTTCTGCGGTTCATGGCAGCGCGCGCATCTTTTTCTGCTTGCTGGGCGATTTCGTATAATTCGCGGCGCCCCATTAATAGGGAAAAGATGCCCTTGCAGATGATGGGCAAGGCGAAGTCTGGATCACTTGCCAGCGCCTTTCCCAAATCTTCGGGAGTGCTCGCGGCATGGGATAAAAACCCAAGTTGGGTTTTGTTCCATGCTTCTAAATCGCCCTTTGGTGAAATTGAAACTGGGCAACCAAAAAGATCAGTTCTTATCGACATTAAAGCGCACCTTTAAAATGAATTACCAAGAGCAATGAGCATGTTACCCAAGCCCACGGCAAATAAAGCCGCCTAACTTTTATGTGATTGTCTCGTGGGTTTAGTTAACCCCACCCTGCGCCGAAAATTTGGCACCTAAAAGCGCCAAATGGTTCTCTCATTGCTGTTTGAGAAGTGGAATAATCCAGACCAAGCAGGAAAGTGTCCAAATCACGCTGCCTAATACTGTCAGCATATCATCAGCGCGCCAGCCAACTAAAATAAAAATAAGCCCAGCCAGAATAAAACCAATGAGGCCAATAATTTGATACCACTTGTCACTCATGAATATTGGCTTTCGATCGATTTATTATTCTCCCTATACGAGCTGCCTACATTTTGAACAACAAAAAACCCACTGCGGTAAACCGAGCGGGTTTTTGAATTTGATGGGTGGTTTGAAGACCTTAAAGGCCGAGGCCTGCAAATTTCTTGTTGAATTTGGATACACGACCATCACGGTCAAGCATTTGGCCTGCGCCTTCGTTCCAAGCTGGGTGGGAGATTGGATCAACGTCGAGGTTCATCGTGTCTCCCTCTTTACCCCAAGTGGAGCGAGTTTCGTATTTTGTTCCGTCAGTCATGACCACGGTGATTGTGTGGTAGTCTGGATGCGTATCGGCTTTCATTGTCGTCGTCCTGATTTAAGCCGGACCATGTTCTCGATTGGAGAGCATGTGTGCCGGACTGTGATAGAGATTTGATGGTATAGAATACATCCAATTGGTGAATGGCTCATTTACCGTCTTTAATTTTCCTGCGCGAGCATATACAGGAAGGTTTCCAACAACACAAGAAGGCGAAAGCCCAATCGTGACAATTGATAAAAAAACTGACAAAAAAACTCGTGCTGGGCTGAAGCCACTACGGCATCTCCTACCCTATGTCCTTCAATATAAAGGACATTTGCTCGGCGCCGGGGTGTTTTTGTTATTAGCAGCACTCACCACCTTGTCGCTGCCTTTGGCGGTTCGATCGATGATTGATAATGGTTTCTCGAAATCCGATAGCTCATTTATCAATAATTATTTTTATGCCCTGTTTGCAATTGCTGCACTTTTGGCACTTTCCAGTTCCATGCGTTATTATTTTGTCATTTGGATGGGGGAGCGGGTAGTTGCGGATCTGCGAAGGGATGTATTTTCTCATATTACTCGTTTGTCATCAGATTTTTTTGACACTGCACAAACTGGTGAGTTGATTTCACGGCTTACGGCAGACACGACGCAGATTAAGTCTGTGGCGGGAGCTACCATTTCTGTGGCTCTTCGTAATGTGCTGCTCATTATCGGAGCCATCATTGGGATGATCTATACCAGCCCAAGTCTTTCGTTGATTGTGCTCATTGCTATCCCGATCATTATTTTACCAATTTTTGCTTTTGGTAGAAACGTTCGGGTTCGCTCTCGCCATGCTCAAGATATGTTGGCTGATGCAACTGCCTATGCCTCGGAGAGCATTTCTTCGGTTAAAACTCTGCAAGCTTTCACCAATGAAGAGATGGTGTCAGCTAAGTTTTCTGGAGCCGTCGAAAAAACCTTTGAGGCAGTTCGATCTTCTATTGCTGCTCGCTCTTTACTCACTGCCTTTGCCATTTTTACGATTTTCTCAAGTGTGGTGGCCGTACTGTGGATTGGAGCCGGATCGGTTTTGGAAGGCACCATGACTTCTGGTGCGTTGGGTCAATTTTTGTTGTTCTCGGTGATGGCCGCTGGGGCTTTGGGAGCGTTATCGGAAGCTTGGGGCGAGATATCATTAGCGGCAGGGGCGGCAGAGCGTTTGGCTGAATTGTTGGCTACAAAACCAAGTGTTGTTGTGCCTGATCATCCGATCGCGTTACCGGAACCTGCAACAGGGGCTGTGGCATTTAAGAAAGTAGCATTTGCCTATCCAACAAGGCGTGATCAGGATATCGTAAAAGGTTTGAACCTGTCGATTAAAGCTGGCGAGACAGTAGCTGTCGTTGGCTCTTCTGGGGCGGGTAAGAGTACCTTGTTCAATTTGATCCTACGCTATTATGATCCAAGCCAGGGTATGGTAACTTTGGATGGGGTGGATATCTCAAAAGCACATCCCGAAGAGCTTAGAAAGCATATTGCTTTAGTGCCGCAAGACACCACTATCTTTGCAACAACAGCAATGGAAAATATTCGTTTTGGAGCGCCGCAAGCCAGCGATGATGAGGTTCGTGATGCAGCGCGTTTAGCATTGGCTGATGAATTCATCACAAAAATGCAAGATGGGTATCAAACCGGTGTGGGGGAGCGCGGAATTACCCTTTCGGGTGGGCAACGGCAAAGGATCGCCATTGCCCGCGCGATCTTAAGAAATGCACCCTTGCTTTTACTTGACGAAGCCACCAGCGCACTGGATGCTGAGAGTGAAAAGCTTGTACAAAAAGCACTTGATGGTTTGATGGTTGGACGCACGACTATCGTGATTGCACACCGGCTGGCCACGGTTCTAAAAGCCGACCGAATTTTAGTCATGGATCAAGGCAAAATTGTTGAAGAAGGCACCCACAAGCAATTGGTGAAAAAGAAGGGGCTTTATGCCCGATTGGCAAAACTTCAATTTGAAACAGATAAGAGCGGAGCTGTTTAGCTTTTATCTAAAGCGTCTATTTTTCTGTCAGCTTTAATTCAATACGCCTGTTTTTTGATCTGGCTTGCAGGGTATCTGCCAGATCAAGTGGTTGGTATTCGCCAAAGCCGGCTGCCACCAATCGCTTTGCTGGTACACCTTGGGCGACTAGATGCTTGACCACTGCAGTTGCTCGCGCAGAAGAAAGCTCCCAATTGTCTTTGTAACGACCACCACCGGATATTGGTATGTTATCCGTATGGCCATCAACCCGTAGGACCCAATTAATTTCGTTAGGAATTTCTTCGCCCAAGACCACTAAAGCTTTGGCCAGCTTGGTCATTTCTCCTAAGCCGTCGGGGTTGAGGCTTGCACCGCCCGAGGGAAAAAGCACCTCAGATTGAAAGACGAAACGGTCACCCACCACACGAATATCCTCGCGGTTACCAAGGATTTCTCGAAGCCGCCCGAAGAAATCCGAGCGGTAACGGTTTAATTCTTGAACGCGCTGGGCCAAGGCAACATTTAGCCTTTTTCCAAGGTCTGCAATTTTTGTCGAACTTTCTCGATCTTTTGATTCTGAAGCATCTAGGGCATCTTCAAGAGCGGCTATTTGTTTTCGCAAGGCTGAGATTTGTTGGTTCAATAACTGGACTTGAGATAAAGCACGGCGGCTTATTTTCTTCTCATTGTCGAGGCCTTTCGATAAAAGTCCAGCCTGTTCTTTTGCACTTTTAGCAGCACCTGACCCGCTGTTTAAGAGAGATTGCAACCGCGAGCGTTCTTTTGTGTTTGTCTCAAGGGAGGAGGAGAGATTTCTAATTTGATCTTCGAGATCTTGTTTGCCTGATTTTTCAAGAGCCAATAACTCGGTGAGCTCATTGAGCTGGCTATTAAGGCGGCTAAGAACGGTATCTTTCCCAGATATTTCACGGCTAAGTAGAAATTGAGCCAGAACAAAAACCGAAAGTAGAAACATGATTGCCAGCAAAAGTGTTGAAAGTGCATCAACAAATCCGGGCCAATAGCTGACCGCTTCGCCGCCTCTTCTTCGGGTTCGGGCTAGTGCCATGGTTTAAAAGCCATCCTTGGGAGTTTTTGTACGGGTTTGTTTTGCGGCCATGGTTCGGTTCAATTGTTGTAATAGCTTTTTGGTTTCCTCTTGATTTTGCCCTTGGGTTTCGACCCAATCACGTATGAGCTGCTGTTCGCTGCGCATATGTTTGACAAGCCCTTGAATGCCCTCTGCAAGGCTGGCCATTGCTGCGGTGGTGCGGGCACCGCCGCCGCCTTCTCTTACTTGTGAGGCAATGCGTTCCATGGCTTTTGTCACGTCTTCTCCACCAGCAGCAGCATTGATAAAATCAGAGTTTACGTCGGTAACCGAAGAGAGCCAATTTTCTAGTTCGAGATAAAAACGGTTTTGCGCTTGGCCTGATTGTAGATCAAGAAATCCAAGGACGAGGGAACCGGCAAGGCCGAACAGGGAGGAAGAAAATGCTGTCCCCATGCCATCAAGGGGCGCTTTCAGCCCGGTTTTGAGGGCTTCCAAAACATCGCCAGTATCGCCAGAGCTTGGGTCAAGTGAGCCAATTGTATCTCCAATTGAGCCAATCGTGCCCAGCAATCCCCAAAATGTACCAAGCAAGCCAAGAAATACCAACAGGCTAATCAGGTAGCGCGATGTATCGCGGCGTTCATCCAGTCGGTTGCCGATCGAATCGAGGAGAGATTGGGCGGAGAGTGTCGAGAGGGCTACTTGAGATTGGCCCCCCAACATTGCTTCCATTGGAGCCAAGAGCACGGGTTTGCGCCGTTGTTCTCCTTCCCGGCCCTGTCTAAATGAATTGACCCATGAGACCTCAGGTAAGAGCCTAACCACTTGCATGATAGCGAGCATGATCCCGACCACTAACACCCCAAGGATAAGGCCATTAAGGCCAGGATTGGTGGCAAAAGCTAGCCAGATTTGCCGATACAAGATCAACCCTAAAAAGGAGATGAGGGCAATGAAAACTAGCATGGCCAGTAAATACATGCGGGGAGGGGTTAGTTTGAAAGGATCGTATTCACGCGCCATTTATTCACTCACTTTGTCGAATCGGGCTCATGATCGGTCGACAATCAAACCCCTTTAAAGAACTATTGCAAATCATTGCGCAATTGAAAACAGGAATGCGCGTAAAATGAGGAAAGAGGCTTAAATTGAGCTTTTAAGATTTTCTGCTCATACCATCAGGCAACGGCCTATTTATGATGTCGCGCAATTTTCCGTGGACAATATCATTGCCAGCAACAATGCGGCCCGATTGATATATTGAGGCCTTTGGATCGGGTTCTGTGACGAAACCCCCCGCTTCGCGCACCATGATCATGCCAGCAGCTACATCCCATGGTGAAAGGCCAGATTCCCAATAACCATCAAATCGCCCAGCAGCCACATAAGCAAGGTTTAGGGCGGCTGAGCCGGTGGCACGTACTCCGGCAACCTGCGTCATGATATTTCTTTGCTCAAACAAGAAAACTCCATGCCCCGTTCTGTTGAGGGCGGGGACACCAGTTGCGATTAAGCATTCGTCCATATCGCAGCGATTGGCGACGCGCAAACGGCGATCATTTACATAGGCTCCACGGCCTTTTTCTGCGGTGAAGACTTCTTCTGAAATCGGGTTATATATTACCCCCGCGACCAATTCTCCATAGCTTTCTAAGGCAAGAGAGACGGCAAAAAATGGATCTGAATGGAGGAAATTGGTTGTTCCATCAAGGGGATCAACGATCCACCTGTGTTCTGAGCCAGTATCAACTTCACCGCCCTCTTCAAGCAGGAAGGAGTAGCCAGGCCGAGCTTTGTTTAACATGCCTCGTAAAGTGGTTTCTGCCTTGATGTCGGCTTCAGAAACAAAATCAGCGGGTCCTTTGAGCGATACTTGCAGATTCTCCAACTCACCGTAATCACGGGTGAGGGATCGTCCAGCTTTGGTGACGGCGGCAACCATCACATTTAACAGGGCAGAGCGAGCCATTATTATTCCTGACTAATTTGGATTGGCGTGAAGTTGGGTAAAGAAATTAGCTTTCAGCCCGTTTTACATAAGTGATTTCGTTTGTTTCCACCACAATTTTCTCACCGGCATTGATGAAAGGCGGAACCATAACTTTTATGCCATTTTCCATCACTGCTGGTTTATAGGAGGAGGAGACGGTTTGGCCTTTAACCACTGGGTCCGCCTCAATAATTTCAAGGGTAACAAAATCAGGAAGTTTAACACCGATTGGCTTTTCGTCTTCATACATCTCAACGGTGATGGTCATGCCATCTTGTAAAAATGCAGCGCGCTCTCCGATGAATTCTTTTTGTAATTCAAGTTGCTCATAGGTTTTTGTGTCCATGAACACTAACATATCACCCTCGGCGTAGAGGTATTGAAAGTCCTTTTGTTCAAGCCGTACTTTTTCGATTGTTTCACTTGCTCGAAAGCGCTCGTTCAATTTGGTACCATCGATCAGGTTTTTCAATTCAACTTGATTAAATGCGCCACCTTTGCCCGGTTTGACCGCATTGGTTTTCACCGCAACCCAAAGCCCGTTCTTATGCTCGATAACATTACCTGGTTTAATTTCGTTGCCGTTGATTTTCATTGTGCTGTACCGTTTTCAATATGCATGAGCATCGTTGACCACACTTTGTTGTTTGCCTCAAGGGCGTTTTTATCATGCCAATTCACATCTCAGGATTTAACCCGTTTTGTTAGCTGATTTGCCGCTTCAAGTGCTCGTTTCTTATCAATCTTGGAAAGAGATTGAAAGAGTTTGTCCATTTCAGAATCACTGAATCCGGCACGACGAGCCAAAATATGCCAAGCGCCAGCCTTAATCGCATCGCGCTCGACAGCAAGGCCATAGGCATAGATCCGTGCAAGGCGGTTTTGGGCAATAACATTGCCTTTGGCGGCCGCTTTATAAAACCATTCTCTCGCTTGGGTTAGGTTTTTCTCGCCGCCACGGCCATTTGCAAGCCAAATGCCAAAGTCAACTTGGGCGGGGACAAACCCACCTTGCGCCGATCTTTCAAGCCAGATGCGGGCTTTTTGTTCATCGTTAAAGCGCACCCCTTTTGCTTCGGAATAAATATTGGCAAGGGCGTACTGGGCGTCTGGGATGCCAGCTTCTGCAGCAGCTTGATAGAAGGGCAGAGCTTGTTTGAAACCTTGCCAGGTGGGGCGTTTTGCGGTGATGATCTGCCCCATGTTAAATTGAGCCTGATGGTGGCCGGCATTCGCCGCTTCTCTCATATATTTTTCACTAAGGCGTTTATTTGTCGGTACCTGGTTGCCTCGAAGTAAAATATTGGCATAGGCAAATTGGGCTTCCCGATTGCCGCCCACTGCTGCGAATTCGTACCATTTGGTTGCTTTTTTTTGGTTGAGACCGACACCAAGACCTTTCCAATATAATTCTGCAATCAAAGTTTGCGCTGCAGGATCGCCGCTCTCTGCCCGGGGGAGGGCGAGTTTTAAGGCGGTGAGATAATATCCCCGTTGATAGGCGCCGAAAGCTAAATCGGCGGGGTTCGAGCCTTTGAGCATGATTTGGGATGGTGCCTGGAGGCCAGGTTTCAAAATGGGGCCGGTTAGTTCTGGCCCACTCACTGGCTCAGTGAATTTTTTTTTAGATGTTTCCTGCCCAGCCATTACCGATCCTGTGGTTAAGGACAGCAAGGTCGTAAACGAAAGTAGGAAGGATGGTATGTTTTTCATCAGGATTTATCAGGGGGATGGAGAGAAGAAGGTATGAATCTTGGGGCGTGTTCATCGAGGTGTTGATTGGCTTGTTGTAGCCGTTTTGCAGCACCCGCAATCTCTATGACATGGTCATTTGGCGCAAAAATGGCAGCGCTAAGGGCAACAAATTCAACACCAGTATTCGCGACTTCCACAACACTTTCAATTTGGTTTCCACCAAGGACAACTGCTGAAATTTCCACCATCGAAGCCCACCATTCACCTAGTGCGAGGTTTTTTGGGTGGGGTTCAGGGCGGATGTCACCTCCAGGTTTTCCAAACATGAGGTAAGCAGGCTGCAATTCGCCGATGACCATGGCATTGTGCCTGGTTTTTACATTGCTGGCCCCGATCATCATTTTAGGAGCGTATTTTTTTATTGCAGCTTCGATGCTTTGTGGGTCTTGGCCAAGCTGAAAGCCATCGGCACTGACACGTCCTGCGGTGCGGGAATATTCTGAAACGATTGCGGCGACATCATTTTTTTGAGTGATTTCAACTAATGGCTCCAGCAATGGTTGCCAAATGGCCTCGTCCATCAAACCGTCATTGTTTTGGGAAACGTCAGATTGGCTGGGGCTTTGGGGGGTGAAAATTATACTGGCTACATCACCAGCTTTTAAAATTTCATCTAATGCAACCGCATCAATTTCTGCAGCTTGCGCACTATTTACGATTAGGATAATTCTACACCGGTTTGTGATGTCGTCATCGGTGGAATGAATATCCCTTTGGGGACTGGTGTTGGTCGGAATGGTCATAGAAATTGACATAGGCCGAATGGGAGCGGAGCGCAAAGCAATTCATCCATGGAGCGGAGCGTAAAGCAATTCATCCATGGAGCGGAGCGTAAAGCAATTCATCCATTGGTGTAAACACGAAGGGTCAACGTAGAACGGATGTAGTCGCCTTGGGGAAAACCCTAAGGAACGTTAGTGCTCAGATTGTAATCGGTTGATTTGATCTTTCAGTCGCAGTTTTTGGCGCTTCATCGCCGCAAGCTCGCTATCGGATGCGGAAGGGCTTGCTATCAGTGCTGCAAGTTCGGACTTTAGGGATTGGTGCCGTTCTTGCAACTGGTGGATGTGTGCGTCTACAGACATGAGTTACCTCTCGTTTGTGTTGCTACTCCTACCCACTCACGCTGTCATAGAAATTGATTGTTGTCGAGATTTGGTCAAAAATTAATTCGATTTAAGGATGAGGGCTAGCGAGAAAAGCGGTTAGGGGGTACAAGCGCGCCAGAACCTATAATTAAGAGAGTTTGAATGGCCGACGATCAAGATAAGGCGCAATTGAAAATGCATTTTGCCCGTTTAAAATTGGAGCATGATGATTTTCATGCGGCGATTGATGCAATGATTGTGCAAAAATGTGATCCATTGCAAATACAGCGCATGAAAAAGAAAAAACTTGATTTAAAAGACCGTATTGAAAAACTCTCCTCAGCAGTCATTCCGGATATTACAGCATGAGTAAAAAGCAAATTGAAGTTGCGGTGATCATGGGAAGCCAATCTGATTGGGAAACCATGCGCTTTGGAACAGAACTCTTGGAAGCTTTGGGAATTGGTTTTGAGGCAAAGATTGTCTCTGCCCACCGCACGCCTGAGCGGATGATGGAATTTGCCAAAGGGGCGAAGCGAGCAGGGCTGAAAGTGATCATCGCAGGCGCTGGCGGTGCTGCCCATTTGCCTGGAATGGTGGCTTCGATGACACCGCTTCCCGTGTTTGGGGTGCCCGTTCAATCGGCGGCACTTTCAGGAAAAGACAGTCTTTTGTCGATTGTACAAATGCCCGCCGGGGTTCCAGTAGGCACCTTGGCGATTGGTAAGGCTGGGGCGATCAATGCAGCTTTGCTAGCTGCTGCGGTGCTGGCTTTATCTGATCCAGAGCTTGCACAAAGATTGGATGGATGGCGCAAATCTCAAAGCGAAAATGTTGCGGAAGTTCCCCAGTGAACACGGAGCTGCAGGTGACAAAGCCCAAGCAATTATCAACGCCGTTGCCGGCGAACGCAACAATTGGGATTGTGGGAGGTGGGCAATTAGGGCGAATGTTAGCGATCGCTGCAGCAAAGCTTGGGTATCAAACCGTGATTTTGGAACCTGGCAATAATTGCCCGGCGGCACAGGTTACAAACCGGCAAATTGTCGCCGCCTATGATGATCAAAAAGGCTTGGAAGAATTGGCTAAAGCTTGTGACGTGATCACCTATGAGTTTGAAAATGTTCCCTTGATTGCTGCCAATTTTTTAGATCAAATTAAACCATTATCTCCCCCTGCACAGGCATTAGAGGTTGCTCAAGATAGGGTTGTTGAAAAACAATATCTGCAACAATGCGGTGTTGAAACCGCCCCCTTCATCGCGGTTAGCGGTCTCGAAGATTTGCGTTCTGGGTTGCAAAAATTTGGTAAAGGGGTGCTTAAAACCCGACGGTTTGGATACGATGGCAAAGGGCAATTTGTCTTCAACAGCCGAGATAGTTTTGAACAGGAATGGCTTCAAAAATCATTTGAGGCAATTGGCTCCGGTGGTGGCCATGGTTATATTTTGGAAGACCTGGTGGATTTTACGTCAGAATTTTCTGTGATTGCAGCGCGGGGGGCGGATGGGGACGTGAAAATCTTTGAAGCGGCCAGCAATATTCATGAAAATGGAATTTTACGTCGATCGGTCGTGCCAGCCCATTTTGAATCCGCAACGGCATCGCAACAGGCTCGTGATTGGGTAATAAAAATTATGGAACGCCTGCACTATGTGGGGGTGATTGGTGTTGAATTTTTTCAAACTGACAATGGGTTGTTGGTCAATGAAATCGCTCCAAGGGTTCATAATACGGGGCATTGGACCGTTGAAGCCTGTGCAACTTGCCAGTTTGAACAACATATACGCGCAATTGCTGGTTTGCCCTTGGGCAATCCTGAACTACTTGTGCAGAGTTGTGAAATGGACAACTTGCTGGGTGAGGAAGCTGAGGCAGTTGTCGCTTTACTGAAGGAAGAAAGAACCCATATTACCCTTTATGGAAAAACAGCAGCGCGCCCGGGACGTAAAATGGGGCATGTCACCCGATTAGGGTTGAAAAAATGACATGAATAGCTGTGACACTAAGACGGTGGTTTGTTAAAAGAATCTTGGGCAACAACCCTAGACAAACAGGTGAACTTGGCCTATTCCACCCTCAATTGGTTCCACCTTGGAGCCGAAGCGAAGATTTGTTTGCCTTTTTAAGGTTTCCTAAACCGGAATCAGGTCTTTATTTCGATATAATTTAAACCGTTAGAATGGGAATAGCCCGTGCAAGTCGTCGTACGTGACAATAATGTTGACCAAGCTCTCCGCGCTTTGAAAAAGAAATTGCAGCGTGAGGGTGTATTCCGTGAAATGAAATTGCGGAACTTTTATGAGAAACCATCAGAAAAACGTGCCCGTGAAAAGGCCGAGGCTGTTCGCCGTGCACGTAAATTGAACCGTAAACGCGCACAGCGTGAGGGTCTCATTCCTGGTGCAAAGCCACCAGCTGGCCGCTAAGATTTATGAGAAAGCAGATATTTCTGCTTTCATCTAAAAAAAGCCAAATTGTTAGAGTTAACCATATATGAAGGGCAGCTAGTGATATGACTGGATGCCCTTTTCGCGTGTCGGGAAATCGTTATGATGACACGGGATTGATAAGGCCTGCTTGCAGGGTCGGCCTGTGAACTCTGGATTGGCTTATGAGACGCGGTAATAAAACTTTGCATCATTGTAAACACATAACTATTGCGGCTGCGCTTGTTGCTATGCTGGGGCTTTCTGCTTGTAACGGTGGCAACGCTGTATCCGGCTTAAGGGTTGATAAGGCGCAAGGGTCGAGTGAAAATATTCGCTCCCTTACCCAGGTTGTGAATGCTAATCCTCGGAATGCAGAGGCCTATAACGTTCGCGGATCTGCCTATGGCAGGGCGGGGCGCTTTTCATCGGCATTGAAAGATTTTTCAACCGCCATCGCTTTGAATGGCAGGTTTTATCAAGCCTATGCCAACCGTGCATTGATGTTTAAAAATACCGGCAATCAACAACAGGCAGTGAAAGACTATAATTCATCAATCGCCATTAACCCACGATATTCTTCTGCTTATATCGGAAGGGGAGATATTTATGCCCGTGCGGGGCAAAGCCAGGCAGCGTTGAGGGATTATAATCAAGCGATTGAGTTGGGGACAACAAATCCGCGCGCTTATCATCGCCGCGGTTTATTATATCAAAAATCGCGGCAACACGCCCAAGCAATTGAGGATTTCGCTAAAGCCATCTCCTATGCTGATCAGCAAGCTGCGCCCTATAACGCCCGTGGGCTTTCTTATCTGGCAACGGGTGCGCAACAAAACGCGCTGGATGATTTTAATACAGCCCTAAAAATTGACCGCAAATATGCTGAAGCATGGACCAATCAGGCTCTTGTTTATGAACAGCGGGGCAAGAAAAAACAGGCATTTAAGGCCTATGCCCGTGCGGCAGCATTAAAGCCTTCCTATGGCCCAGCGCGTGACGGCATGGCACGCACACGCGGCAGCTAAGCTAGATAAGTATGATTAGTTAGCGGTATGCTGGAAGAAGCTTAGGCTAAAAATTTAGCAATTATCATCAAGACGATGAAGGTGGCGATGCCGCCAAAAAGGCCGCCACCAAGGAAAAATCCCACAGCCATCGCAAGCAAAAGAGCCACGTTTGCAAGAACGCCCCATTTCATCAACCAAAGAAATTTTGAATAGGTTTGGTTGTGTTCCGGATAGTCCATGGGAGCACCGTGATCGTCAATTTCAAAAGTTACGTCAGCCATAAAATTCGCCCAATATTGTGAAGGGTTAGCTCCAGAGAAGTTCTTGCCTACCGATACACCAGACAGGGCAGGCCTTGCAAGACTTGCCTAAAATTATTCCTATAGAAATTATGGGCGAGGAGGGGAATTTACGCGCGGCGTAGATTGAAGATTGAATCACCGTTCGTGCATTGCATTTCACTGGCCGATAGTTTTTTGCAAGAAGCCGTTTTATGGGCTTTATGGGCTTCACTGTACCAATTCATGACAATATCGCCACTGGGCGAAGTTTTGTAGGTGCCAGCAGCAATTGTTGCACTGCCATCTGGAGATTTTGCTACAAAATTACCGTTTCGGAATCGATTATAGTAAACTTTACGATTGTTCGCGTCCGTTGGTACCCATTTACCATTGATGCCAACAGGCTTTGGTTTAACTTTCACCACCTTTACCGGTTCAGGCTTTGGAGCTACTGCAATTTTAGGAACAACTGGGCCCCTTGATTGGCAGCTGGCAAGAATAAAGCTGGCAGCGACGGTGCTGAGTAAGAATTTGTAATTTTGCATATCATGCTCCAATAAATCCCATTCTTCTTTACATGGGGGATTGCTGTCTAAGATTTGAAGATAGCTATATCCCATAATCTTGGAAAAATGAAAGATTGCTTACAATAATGGTTAAAATTTGAATTAAACTTTAAGCGGCATCAATTGCTTCAATCTCATCGATAAGGCCTTCAATAACGGCTAGTCCCTTGTTCCAAAAGGCCGGGTCTGAAGCATCAAGGCCAAACGGGGCTAGAAGTTCTGAGTGGTGTTTGGAACCACCAGCTTTCAACATATCGAAATATTTCTCCTGAAATCCTTTTTCGGAGTTTTGATAAACGGCGTAAAGCGAGTTGACCAAACAATCGCCAAAGGCATAGGCATAGACATAAAATGGTGAGTGGATGAAGTGGGGAATATAAGTCCAGAAGTTTTCATAACCAGCACTAAATTTGATTGCCGGCCCAAGGCTGGATTTTTGTACTTCCATCCAAAACTCTCCAAGTTGCTCGCTGGTCAACTCGCCCTTGCGACGCTCCTCGTGGACTTTTCGTTCAAACAAATAAAATGCAATTTGCCGCACAACTGTATTGATCATGTCTTCTACTTTCCCGACCAGTAAGGTTTTGCGCTCGGCCTTTGTGCTGGCTTTTTCAAGAAGTGATCGGAAGGTCAACATTTCTCCAAACACACTGGCTGTTTCAGCCAAGGTTAGAGGCGTCGATGCCATCAAAGCTCCTTGCTTTGCGGCCATCACCTGATGCACACCATGGCCTAATTCATGGGCAAGGGTCATGACATCACGGGGCTTGCCTTGATAGTTCAACAACACGTAGGGATGGGCTGAAGGAATGGTTGGATGGGCAAATGCTCCTGGCGATTTGCCCGGCCTAACCGGTGCATCGATCCAGTTTTTATCAAAGAATTCTCGGGCGATGGCCGCCATTTCTGGGGCAAATCCGCCATAGGCATTCAGCACAGTATCACGGGCTTCATCCCAGCCGATGATCCGTTGTGGGCCTGTTGGTAAGGGCGCATTACGATCCCAATGGTTGAGGCTGTCGCCTCCCATCCAGTTGGCTTTCATTTTGTAATAGCGATGCGAAATACGAGGAAACGCATCTTCAACGGCGCTGACCAGCGCATCGACAACAGGGCGTTCGACCCGATTGGCTAAATGGCGACCATCGGCGACGTCTTCAAAATTGCGCCAAGTGTCATCAATTTGTTTGTCCTTAGCCAGGGTGTTGGTGATTAAAGTAAAAAGCCGCAGGTTATTTTTAAAGGTGGTTGCTAGGGCATCATTGGCAGTTTTTCTGATCTTGCCATCCTTGTCTTGCAACATATTCAAGGTCGGTTCGATTGCTAATTCTTCCCCTTTCACATGAAAGCGAAGGTTTGACATGGTTTCATCAAACAGGCGATTGAATGCACCTCTACCGGTGGCCGCTTTTTCAAGGAATAAAAGTTCTAATTTATCATCGAGCTGGTGGGGTTTATCCAACCTTAAATCTTTCAACCACGGGGCATAATAGGCTAATTTTGGGCTGGATTTAATCGCTTTGTCCACAGCTGAACCATTGATTAGGTTGAGTTCGAGGGGAAAGAATATCAAATGGCTGCCGGCTTGGGTTAGCCGCTCTTGGACGTCCCCATAAAACTTAGCATTTTCTGGTTTTGCTGAATCACCGGCATAAATCAATCCTGCATAGGAGATCAGGCGTCCCAGCTTCTCTTCAATTTGTTCATAGGCTTGGATGGCTTTTGCTAATGCATCAGCACTGTTTGGAAGGGTGGCTGCTAATTTGCCTTTGTATTTTTTTTCAAAGCTTTGCGCAGTCGGCACCGCTTGATCAAAATCTAGGGAAAACTGTTTTGATGAAATCCCTGGATAGAGATCGTTCAAATTCCATTCGGGCAGTAACCCAAATTCATTTTTGTCATTTTTTGGAGCGGAGCTGGAAGCTTTAGAAGCTGGAGCCCAAGTTGGCTGGTTCATGAATGTTGACCTTAATTTAAGAGTTTGTTCACCGTTGCGGTTAAGCGACCTTTTAACGACTTGTGCCATTATGAGATAGAAAATCAATATCCAAGAGATGGATTAGTCATGAGTACAACAATTCTTATCGTTGACGACGAGCCCGTACAACGGCGTTTGTTAGAAAATGCCGTACAAAAAATGGGGCACCGGGTGTTGCTCGCGGAAAATGGCGAACAAGCGATTGAAATCTTACGCAGTGGTGATGGCGCCCGTGTTGGGGTGATGATTTTAGATTTGGTTATGCCCGGCATGGATGGCATGGGGGTGTTGGATAAAATACGCGAGCTGGAGATCGATTGCCCGGTGGTCGTACAAACAGCAGAAGGTGGTATTGATACTGTGGTGGCTGCCATTCGTGCGGGGGCTTATGATTTTTGCGTCAAGCCAGTATCGATCGAGCGGTTAAAAATATCGATCCAAAATGCCATGAAACTTGGGGCGATGGAGGATGCGGTTCAAAAAATCCGCAAAACGCATAACGGTACTTTTACTTTCAACGATATGATTGCTGAAAGTGTTCTGATGGCAAAAGTGATTAATTTAGGAGAACGGGCGGCTACCTCTAACATTCCTATTTTGCTCGAAGGCGAATCAGGGGTGGGTAAAGAGGTTGTTGCAAAAGCTATTCAAGGGGCAGGGGATCGAGCCGGTAAGCCGTTCATTACTGTAAATTGTGGGGCTTTGCCAGAAAATCTGGTGGAGAGCATTTTGTTTGGCCATGAAAAAGGGGCTTTCACAGGGGCGATCTCTAAACATATAGGGATGTTTAAGGAGGCAGATGGCGGCACCTTATTTTTGGATGAGGTGGGGGAATTGCCACTCGACATTCAAGTAAAACTCTTACGCGCTATCCAGGAAGGTGAGATTGACCCGGTTGGTTCAAGGCACCCAGTGAAAACAGATTTTAGGCTGATTTCAGCCACGAATCGCGACATGGTCGAGCAAGTAAAACTGGGGCAATTCAGGGAAGATTTGTTCTACAGGCTGAATGTGTTTCCCATACTGATACCACCGTTACGGCAGCGCAAAAGTGATATCGCAGCTTTGGTGCGCCATTTTACGGCTCGGATTTGCTTGGAAGAGGGACGGCGCAATATTACCGGTATTAGAACCGATGCGTTAGCAATGCTGGAAGCCTATGATTGGCCAGGTAATATCCGACAGCTGGAAAATACAATTTTTAGGGCAATCATATTGTGCGATGATTTAGAGCTAACAATTGAAGAATTTCCCCAAGTTGCCATGGCAATGGGGTTAGAGAATGCAACACCATTGGGAGGGGCTGTGGAGATCGAGCCCATGGCTATGGCAGATAACTCTGCTAATTTAGCGCCGTCCATGGAAAACTTGACTGATTTGAAACAAGATCAATCATCTATTTCTTTCTTAGATGAAGATGAAAAATTACGGACAATAGGAGCGGTTGAGAAAGATCTTATTCAATTTGCCCTATCCCATCATCAAGGGCGAATGACTCGCATTGCCAAAAGCTTAGGGATTGGCCGATCAACACTTTATCGCAAGTTAAAAGAATTTCATCTTGATGAGGGTGAGGATCAGCCTTTAGGCGAGAGTTCGTAAAGTAATTTAATCACGGACAATTGGGAAATTTCGCCCAAATTCGTTTGAAAATACTGAATTGAAACGCTATATTAACCACGAATTGGTCATTATAGCCTGTGCCATCAATTAATCGTATTTATTTGTGACATTGGCGCGACGCGAATTGCGTGGAGCGATATCAAAATTAGGTATCTGATACTGGCCTCTTCAATGAGTTTTTAAGGCGATCTTCAGCGATATGAATTTGGCGGTTATTCCAAGAACAACATTGAAACACCTTCGGTTTTCGGGGGGCAATTTTGCTATCTTATTGAGTTTTATTTTTATCCTGTTGCTGGTGATGATGCCTAATCATGCCAGCGCTGAAACTCGTACTTTGAAGATGTATTATGCCCACAGCAAAGAATCTGCGACAATCACCTTTAAACGCAATGGTCGCTACGTAAAAGGCGGATTACGAAAGGCCAATCGGTTTTTACGGGATTGGCGCCGTAAAGAACCAACACGAATGGACCCCGCACTCTTAGATCTCGTTTGGGAAGTTTATCAACGCAGTGGTTCGCGCAAGCCGATTCAAGTGATTTCTGGTTATCGTTCCCCCCGCACCAACAACATGCTGCGCCGCAGGGGCCGGAAAGTTGCACGCCATAGCCAGCATACGAAGGGTAAGGCGCTTGATTTTTTCTTGCCGGATGTGAGCGTTAAAAAATTACGAGCACTCGGTCTTAAAGCACATCGCGGTGGGGTTGGTTATTATCGCGGTTCGTTTGTGCATCTTGATACGGGAAGAGTTCGGCATTGGCCGCGGATGAGTCGCCGCCAACTAGCGCGCGTTTTCCCCCGTGGAAAAACAATTCACGTTCCCTCTAATGGAAGACGATTGCGCGGATATAAAGTTGCAATGGCAAACTTGAAGAAAGGTTTGAATGCGAATGGTCGTCGTCGCACTACCAAGGTGCGCGGTTCATTACTGGCGCGTATTTTTAAAGGTGGCGGTAGTCGAGGTGAAGAAAATAACAATGCTGTTGTCATAGCCAAGGTGCAAAAGAAGATTAAAAAACCAACGGTGGCAATCGCGAAAGTAAAACCGGTTAAACCAGTTGCCAAACCGGTGGCTAAACCAGTGCGCATAAAAGAAAAAGGTATCGATCCGTTTAGCCAAGAATCATTGGCCGCTGCAAAAGTAAATCAAAAACGCTTGGCAGAAGAAAAACGGAAAACTAAAGAGGCGGAACTAGCGGCCAAGAAAGCCAAAGAACAAGAACAGAAAAATAAAAAACTGGCTGATAAGGCGTTAGCCATCGCCAAAGCAAAAGATAAATCTGTTGCAAAAGCGAAGGCAACTGCAATTGCCCTTGCTAAGACCAAAGCACAACAATTAGCTCGAAAAGTCGCCGAAAGCGCTTTGGTGGCGAAGCTTGCTCCAGCAGCCGAACTTGCCCCAGCAGAAATCTCTGCCGTTGTTGTACCAACCCGTCGTCCCGAACTTAGCTCCGGTACGCAATTAGCCCTTGCTCCCGTTGCTGAGCCAACGGCATTGAAACCAAAGGTGTTATCAGCCGATCAAGCTACACAGCTTGCCCTTGCTTCTCCAAAATCAACCATTACCGGGGAACCAATAGAGGTTGAAAAATTAAATTCTCGCACGCTTGCTCTCTTGTCTCGGCAAAGAAAGCTTCTATCGGCGCAAAAATCTTTGTTAAAACTTCCTGTTCCCAAGCGTGCTGTTAGAAAAGCCGAGAAAGAACTATTGGTTGCAGCCCTCACGCCTGAGTCTGCTGCAAAGCCAAAAGAATTGAAAGATAAGGTTTTGACCGATGCGGCTCGCGTGCCAATTCCTAAAAACCCTTCCCTTAAAAATTCCGATGAAATTCGTTCTGCTGATCCCAAATTAGCAATTCAAACTGGGGTATCTGGTCAGATGAAAAGCGAATTGAAATTAGGGAATTTAGATGGCCGTTCGGTAAAGGTATGGGCGGTGGCGTCATCAACCCGTGTTGGCCTATCGGCTCGCTTACGGGCACCTATCTATAAGCGCAGCACAAGCCGTGCCGCACCGGCTTCGGTATTTTCCGTAGGGTTTGCCTTTAAGCGATCGCCCCTTAGAGCTGACAGGTTTAGTGGCCGGGCCTTAACGCGGGTGGCCTTTGCTCACTTCGGCTATCGTGAGTAAATATTCTCACACCTATTCATAACTTTAAGCTTGCGCTTAGGGGTAGGGCTCTAGGCACTGAGCATTGTGTGAACGTTGGTTTGGGCTTGTTATGATAATAAGGCTGGTTGAGAAAAGCTGGGTTTCAGCTCACAAATCAGCTCACAAAGCGGCGATCAAAGGCTGTTTCTAGCAGGGCGTGTTGCGAAGCAACGGGGTTCACCGGTTCCAGCATTTGAGTATTTTCGCTGTTGTAAATCTCATCATCCAGCCGTTTGATCCGTCTTTGCAAGGCAACAGAACGGGAGACGAGGCTTAAAAAATCTTCGGGTAACTCGTCCCAACCAGGACCACCATAGCGGGGTTGTAGTTGGTTTAGTTTGACGTTTTTCTTCTCGTCAATGGCCTGTTCAACGCTCATATCCCCTTCTGCAACAGCCCGTTGCAATAACAACCAAGAAGCAAGCTGCATCAGGCGGGTGGTTAGGCGCATCGATTCAGCGCCATAGACGCCTTGGGCAGGTTTCGAGAGTGATTTAACGGCTTTGCGACCATCCGTATCGAGGAAATTTGCGGTTTCCTCAACCAAGTCCATCCCATAGCTAAATAGGTCAGAAAATCTGTCGGAAAGGGCAAAATGTTTTGCAAGGCGGATTGGTGTCTCCGCGCTTTTTACCGTGTTTTCGTGATCCATAGTTACAATTTTCTCCACCCGAAAATCATACTAGACTTGAAACTGGTTTGGTTTCAAGCGGTGGAAATGATGGAAATGAATTTTTAGTTAAAAAAAAGAGCCGCAAGCGGCTCTTGAAAGTTTACAGGGAGGCTCGTTGTCATGAAAGGAGATCATTTCAACGAATATTCGGAATACCGAATACTTATCATTAACGCCCATAAAGCTTAATAAAAGATTAAGATGGTTAATGATCGGCAAAATTAATTGTTAGGATTTGAAGAAAGACTGGGCTGCTTCCAGACTACTTTCTTTATTCTTTCGCTCTGCTTTCAGACGGGAGATTTCCTGCTCTAGTTGAACAATACGCTCATCAAGATCGCTGACAGAAAATGTGGATAAATCACAATTCAACGAAATGGCATTGGATTTTGGGGTTAGGGGCTCATTTTCATCCAGCATTTTCAATCTCCTCAATGGCGGCCTTCAACGGTAAGTAATCTAATTCTAAACCCAATTGCTTTTTTGTATCAACAAGAATTGCAATTGGCGGCGCGGGGGCGTATGTAAATGTTAACTTCTCGAAAAACGTGGCAAATTCCACGGCTTGTTTGAAACCAAACAAGCGAACGGGAGAGATTTGTTTTTGTGCCACCTCATTTGAGAATTTAACAGGGTTGGCAGCTGACCTAAGGAATTGAAATACTATGGCAACTACACTCTTAATGCCCAAGGCTACAGCAGTTTGGCTGGTAGACAATACGTCTTTAACATTCGATCAGATCGCCGATTTTTGCGGCCTTCACATGCTCGAGGTGAAATCAATTGCGGATGGGGATTCTGCTACGGGAATTAAAGGCGCAAATCCGATGCAGAACGGGCAGTTGAACCGTGATGGCATTACTGAGTGTGAAGCCGATGAAGATAAAAAATTGGTACTGCTTGAACCAAAGGTCATCGTACCTGAGTTGAAAAAGAAAGGCCCGCGTTATACACCAGTTTCTCGGCGCCAGGATCGGCCTAATGCCATTCAGTGGCTGGTTCGTAACCATCCAGAATTGCGCGATGCTCAAATTATTCGCCTTGTTGGAACAACAAAAAATACGATCAATGCCATTCGCGATCGAACCCATTGGAATTCAACAAATCTGCAACCGCTTGACCCGGTGACTTTGGGTATCTGCACACAAATCGATATGGATTTTGAAGTAACTAAAGCAGCGAAGTATCTTCCAAAAGTTGAAGAGGGTGCGGTTGAGGACGGGTTGTTACCAGCATCTGCTACCCAAATTATTGAACCGGAAGCTGATCCTCAAATCGCTAAAAATGTTAGCGCAGACGATGTCTTTAAAAACTTTGCTTCCTTAGGGGAAGGGGCTGATGCTGCCGAAGAAACCGCGCCTAATATTTTAGAATCGACTGAGGATGCAAAATCAAAAGAGAGCTAAAAGTTTGTTGAAGTCCAACGAAGCGCTAGCTTAGTCCTCTTTTACATCTACCGTGTAGGCCAAACCTAACCGACCACCGTCGGCGTAGATGGTTTGGCCGGTCACGTAGCCCGCATCTGGTGATGCAAGGAATGCTGCGATACCAGCAATTTCTTCCGGCTCCCCTACCCGTAACATTGGCGTGCGGGACATCATTTTACGCTTGGCTTCGGGATTATTATTCACGGCCTCCAGCATTTCAGTGGCGATAGATCCTGGGCCAATAGCGTTCACACGTATGCCATAGGGTGCCAGATATTGTGCCAAAACATTGGTCAGTTGCCGAACACCACCTTTTGAAATTGTGTAAGGGATTTGCGAAGGTATCGCCAACACTGCATTGGTTGATGACATATTGATAATACAACCCGCGGGGCCGCC